>JBCDGH010000006.1:0-43290 GCA_038751365.1 Patescibacteria group bacterium
ATAAAAATAAGAACCCCGAAGAAACCTTTTTTATTTCGGTCTCGATTCTGGGTGGTCGTGGGTTAGGATAGTAAGCTTATTTCGTTTTCATTAAGTGCTTTCTCTATTTCTAGAGCAGACACACCTGGTCTGATTTCAGCTATTTTCCACCTGTCAGAGACGCTTTTTAGCCAAGCGATGGCTAAACCATTTCTTTTAACAATCTTCTTTTGAGGGTTGAACCGTGAATCATTTACTGTATATCGAAAGCTCATTAATTCTCCTTGTGTAGATACAAACCTAGATAAGCACATCCTAAATTTTATCAAATGTCAAAATTAGCTACTCGAAACTGTTTAAATTCAACCAATTGACAAATCCAAGCTAACACCTAATTATAAGTTCAGCTTATGCAATCACGAAAAGTGTATATAATCTCAGGAATTTTATTACTGTGTGTAGTTATCTTAGGAGTGGTATTGTTTTGGCAGGATAAAAATTCGGAAGAAAGCAATAATAATTTAGAAAATTCAAATTCTATGTCTGATAATCAGGAAAATCAAAGTGTACAAAATTTAGCTAATGGTCTAATCATCGAAGATATTAAAGTAGGTGTAGGTAATGTTATTAAACAAGGAGATACAGTTAGTATTCACTACGTGGGTACTTTAGAAGATGGATCTACTTTTGATAGCTCTTTAGAAAGAGGTCAGAAATTTACAACTCAAATAGGAGTAGGTAGGGTAATAAAAGGTTGGGATCAAGGTATCCCAGAAGGTGATAGTATAGTTGGTATGAAAGAGGGAGGTGAAAGAAAACTCATTATTCCAGCAGATTTAGCTTATGGAGACAGACCTTTGCCAGGTATACCCGCTGGCTCTACTTTAATCTTTATGGTAACTCAGCCAGAGATAGTTGACTAGCTAATTGTGGAATATAAAAATATTGCCAATCTTAATAGGCTGTGGTCTAGTAGTCAATTTAGGAAACCTATAGTAATATTGATTGGGGGTTATGCAGGTGCAGGGAAATCAACAGTAGCGAAGATGCTGTCTTGCTATCTAAAATATACCAATATACTTACCAACTGGCGTCATACGAAGTTTAGAACAAAAATTTACTTCTAAAAAAGATAATCCTAGTTTATTTTCGCATACTTTTGATCTTTATAAGCTGGCAAAAAGTGAGAAACCTGAAAATATAATTGATCTCTATTTAAAGCAAAATATACAAAGCAATAAAAAAGTTTTTAGATTTGACCAGGCTATAGATGATAGACAAGCTTTAGCATACATTGACAAAAGCATAGGCAAACACCTGATTGCGCATAACAGTTTATTATATGATTCACAAAATATCTATAGCGGCTTTAGTAACCCAAAATGATCAGTTATTAATGATTAAAGAGAAGCAGAGTAATGTTGTTTCTTGGGATATACCTGCCGGCGGTGTAGATCAAGGCGAAGCTTTAGAGGAAGCGGTAATAAGAGAAGCTATGGAAGAAGGTGGTGTAAAAATTAAAAACTTAGCTTTGGTTGGCATATTATCTTTTGTGCAGTCAAGTAAGACCACAATAAACTTTGTTTACAAGGCAGACTTAGATAGATTTATCGATACTTCAAATGTAGTATCAGTAGAAGATGAAGAAATTGAAGATGTTAAACTTTTTAGTCGTAAACAAGTAAAGGATATTATTGACCGTAAAGAGTACGAGCATAAGCTAGCTATGGTAAGGTTGAGCTTATTTTTAAATAAAAATTATACAGTAAGTACAAGCCCTCTAACAATTTACGAAAACTAAAACTACATTTTGTTGAATACGTTTTGGATCCATTCAGAACAGTTGATCGATGAAAGGTCTTTGGCTATTTCTTGGCTATTAGGAATATGGACCGCCACAGCACTGTATACTAATCTTAAATAAGGTATAACAACACTTTTTGCCAATTTGGTTTGGTATTCTGGAAACTCAGTAATTAACCTCAGCACTCCGATTGGATCAATTGCGCTTCTGATCTCTGGATCGTTAAGTTCATGAAACCCAAGCTTAATAGCTTCGTTATGGACTATGCCGCCACGGATTGTTCTATGATTTGAGTCTTGTACTCCGCCTTTGCCTTTTAAACTGTCCACAAGTTTATCGGACAATACTTCTTGTTTATTTTTTGTTTTACATAAGATTATTTTTGATAACCCACCTGTATACACCATAGTTCTTGTAGGCATGCTAAACTTAGCCGCGGGAACTTTTATACTTTCTCTACAGATTGATAGATACTGTTTATAGCTAATTTTGATGTTTAAAGTATCAATAATCTCTAGATTCTGTTGAGATAAAAAGTTCTCAATCTTCCAGGCTATATGGTACATTTCTGGTCTTACTATCAGCATAGCTAGGTTGGGAAATCTGGACAACAAGTCTTTTATTTCAGGATTAGGTTCAATCTCTAGACAGTCGGGATATTTGTTTAATATATCGTCGAGAAATTTATCACCAAATTCAAAGGCTGTTTTCAACATTTTTAATTTTTCGTCTCTATTGTAATTCTCTAAATGTGGTGATTTTAAAACCTCGTTTATAGCATCGGGAGCGTTTTCTGTAATTGATTTATTACTATTTCTTAAATAATTAAAATTATACGGCTTTTCAGACATCAATTTTGTAGCCTATTATAAAAGACTGTTTTACGTCAAAAGATAATCAATTTACTAATACTACTCTAGCAGCTATATAAATTGACAAAGGTAGAAGTATGTTTTTATTATTAGATACTACTCCTTTTTGAAGTAGAAGTTTTGCAATTAATTTAGTGGTATGAATATATTAGATAATTCAAAGATTTTTTTTATAGAAAACGAGATCTGTTATAGTTCAAGTGGTAGTTTAGGCTCAGCAGTCTCAAAATATAGCGAGTCAGCTAAGAGTGGTAATAGCAGAAAAGGCTTTGCTTCTATGAGTAAGGAAAAACGTAAACAAATAGCTAAAAGAGGCGGCGTAGCCAGAAAAGTAGCTGCTGAAAACGGTAGCGCGCCTTCTTATTCTATTATTGGACAAAAGGGTGGAAAAGCTGGGTCAAAAAGTAAATAAGCAAAAATAGTTGACGCTAGATGCTAGTGAAGCCTTACGTACAGGCTAAGATTATTGTGTCTATGTACTAGGATCTCAGACCAATTCCTTTATTTAATAGATATAGGTTTAACCACACTAAGAAAAGTGTTAGACTGCACAGCACAGTTAAACTGTGTAAAATGTTAATATCACTGAAGCCTAAAAACCCATATCTAAAACCATCTACCATATACAAAACAGGATTAAGTCGTGATACTTGCCGCCAGAATTCAGGTAATCGGTCAATCGAGTAGAATACTCCTCCTAAATATGTTAATGGGGTGATAACGAAAGTGGGAACAATAGCTACATCGTCAAATTTTTTAGAGTAAATACCGTTGAATAAACCACCTAAAGAAAAAACTACAGCAGTTAAAACAGAGTACACTATCACTATACCAAGATTATTGATTTGTGTATTTGTGAAAAGTAAAGATATTAAGTAAACGATAATTCCGACTAAACCTCCTCGAAAAACCCCTCCTGAAGCAAAACCTGCTATTATTACCCAATTTGGAGTGGGTGAGACCATAATCTCCTCGATATTTCTTTGAAATTTAGACCCGAAGAACGAGCTCACCACATTTGAAAAGGCGTTCGTGATAATTGCCATCATTACTAATCCTGGAACAATGAAAGTAATAAACGAAACACCATTTATGTCGCTTACCTGGGAGCCAATAAAACTACCAAAAATTAAGAAGTACAAGCTCGTAGTGATTACTGATGGTAGTAGTGTTTGAGTCCAAATTCTAAGTATTCTAACCACTTCCTTTCTGAAAATAGTTAAAAAAGCTAAGTAATTAGAGTGTAAATTCATCTTGCTATTTATTTTTAACAATATTTAAAAAAAGCTCTTCAAGCCTATTACCTTTTGGTCTAATACCATATATATTAATATTTTTGTTATTTAGTTTGATTACAAAGTCATTTATGTTTTGCTCTTTCTGGAAAGTTACTTCTAGCTTATCCTCATCTATCGAGACCACATCATAATCCTTTACTTCAAGGTTGGAAGTGTTTCCTTTCACATCAAATTGGTATGTCTCTTTGTTTAAGGACGTAAGCAGGCTTTTGACAGAGTCCTTTTTTACTATTTCGCCGTCTTTTATGATAGCAGCATTTTTACAAAGCTGTTCAACCTCTTCTAGATAATGTGTAGTCAAAAGTATAGTTACGCCTTGCTCGTGATTAAGTTTTTTTAAATATTCCCACATACCATATCTCAATTCTACGTCTACTCCGGCAGTTGGTTCGTCTAAAATTAAGAACTTTGGACTATGTATTAGAGCTCTAGCAATCATTAATCTGCGTTTCATGCCTCCAGACAAGTTCTTGGCAATATCATCTTTTTTTTCACCCAAGCCTAGCTGATCTAGAATTTTGTCTGCTTTGTCTGATGCTTCACCCCGAGATATACCAAAGTATCCTGCTTGCCAGACTACTATATCTTTTACTTTATCGAATATACTAAAATTGAATTCCTGTGGAACTACACCAATCTGACTTTTTATGTAGTTTATATCTTTATCTAAATCCTTATCAAAGACTTTTACCACACCTTCTGTTTTTACAACAAGACTAGTTAATATACCAATCATAGTGGTTTTACCTGCTCCGTTTGCTCCTAAAAGTGCAAAGAAATCCCCAGATTCTATAGTCAGGTTTATATGTTTTAGGGCTTTGACTCCTGTTGAATATGTCTTTGATAAATTGCTTATTGAAAGTGCTTCCATCTTAGTATAAGACTCTTTTATTCCTTTGATGTTGTCAATTTAACCCCTGACAGTAGATATAATATCTCCAAAATTAGAACCCGTTAAAAAACTACCGATGAAAGCAACTACGGTGTAGGCAACTATAATTATTACTAATCCAACGATACTTGTTTTGATGCAATTCCATCCTGCCTTAGATCTTTCACCACCTCCAAAATCGGTCATCACAAGTAAGCCACCATATACAATAAATAAGACAGTCAAAGCGCCTCCTACAAAAGTTAAAAACCTTGCCAAGGAGAGTATAAAATTAGCAATACTATCAGCAGTTGGATTAAAATCTCCATCTATCAATGGGCAACTACCACCACATATAATTTCACTTGAAGGTATAAAATTGGTATTTTGTACAGATTGTGCTTCTACTACTACTGGCAAAAGTAGAATTAGTAGCGTTGAAAGTGCTAACAATCTTAGGAAAAATTTAATTAGTCCATTTGATACTCGTTTTAAATTCATAAAGATCTAGTGTTCATGTTATTTTTAGTAGGTTTATTAGCCTAAACTACTTTTTTACACAACAGTGTTATTAGTTTAATATTCTATTTTTTGAAAATACAGTCAATAGGCTGATTAAAAAAGATAGCTTAAGTAAAATTTTCACCTAAAATATGCTTGTAATAAGCTATTTACTTACTTATTAAAGTTCTAGTCGTGAAGTTAGGAGTGTGAACCGGTATAGTAAAGCTAAGTCAAATAATACTTCTGTGGACGATCGTTAGATCTAGCAATAATTTTTCTAGCCTCAAGATCAAGTTTAACTGTTTCCATATACCAGCCAACTGACCCATCAAACTTACCTTCTAGTCTAAACATAAACTCTTTAAAAATTTCGTTGTGAGTTAGTCTTTTCTTATCTAGAATATCTAGAAATACTTTTTTAATTATCTCATATTTATCGAGCGAAATATTTGTACCAGTTTTATTTGGGTCTGGATGAAGTGCTAGTATTTTGTTCATAAGTAATTTTTAATTAGTGCTTATATGTTACATTAAATTGCTTGAGTTGACAATTCAAATTAAAGAACTGAATTTTGGCTTAAACTTAATTATTCATATGTCCACTTACAAAATTGCACAAGTTAAAAAAACCTATGATGGCACTTCTGCTCAAGTATGGGACGCTTTAGTTAATCCTGTTAAAGTTAAGCAATACTTCTTTGGCACAGATATGGAATCTAGTTGGGAAGTTGGTGATTATATTTATTTTCGTGGAGAATATAATGATAAAGCCTATGAAGATAAAGGTATAATTACTGATTTTGAACAGGAAAAGTTACTTGCATATAATTATCGATCATCTTGGAGTCAGACTGAAGATACTCCTGAGAATTATCTACCCGTTAGATTTGAGTTAGAATCCTCTGGTGGCAATACCACATTAACAATTACTCAATCTTGCTTTACTGAAGAAGAAGCTAAAGATTCTGAAAAAAATTGGAAACAGGCTATGGAACAAATGCAGGAAGTTATTTGAATTACACTATCTAACCCAGCTCTTCAAAATACTTGGCTACTTTCTTAATCCCAGTAGAGTTTCAGGACTAACAACTAACAATCCTTCTGCTGAAGCAAAAAGTAAAGACTTATCATGTCTATCACTATAATTTGCATCAAATTGTACATTTACTCTTAAAATTCTACAAGATTTATCTCTTGCACTATGAATCAACGAATTCACTTGATCTAGAGTACGATGACGTTCGATGTAATCAGAGTGTAACCCTTTGCAACTAGCTTCCCTTCTGGATGTGCGATCTCGTTAATGAAATCAATTAGTACTAATGTTTTGTACATTCTTTACTTTCAACTGAATTTGCTAAGAAAGTCAATCATTCCCTCTCTTGTTTCGACAAGTTTCTCAGGACTGAAAATCTTGAGATAACTAGGTGTGTGATAATCATACCCTACAGTACAAATTGAAAGAGGTACTTTTTTGTAGTTAGTTTATAAATTACCATCTTTGACCATGCACATAGCTAACATGTGAGAGTTATCTTTTTCTATACACATATTGGTTAATCTTAAGCCAGCCTCATCAATTTGTTTTAAGAACATAGAAGGTGTAGACATTTGATGTTTCCATAGATTTATCTCTTGCCCCTTCCACAATTCAATAGTTTTATGCTTACCTAATAGCTCAAAAGATAATTCGTAATTTTTATCTAGTTTTAGATTTAATTTACGTTTATTTGTTTCTTGATCGTATTTAGTTACGAGCTCACATTGGTTAACATCAATACCTATGTTTTCAGGTATCCATGTATTTTGTCTGTCACCCGAAGGATTTTTTGCGTAGCTAAAATCTACTCTATTAATTGGAGAATCTATGGTGTTGCTGATCATAAGGATATCGCTTTTTCTCATTCCTAATCTAAAATTTCTTAACACTCTTATAGGGTCATCGTGCATTCCAATCATGCTACCTAAATAAAGAATCAGATTTTGGCTTTTACTAGCCTGTTCTTCCTGAGTATTCACAAAAAATATTTTATCAAAGTTACTAGTTTCGGTATCACAAACGTAGCTTGTAGTATCAATATTTGGAAGTGCTTTGCGAACATTTTTTAAGGCTAGATTGTTCATTTTTTCACTAATATCTAAAGCAAGATATTTACTTACTCTATTTTTTTTATGTAATCTAAGTAAATAATCAATTACATGTAGAGCGTTGCCTTGACCTATGTCAATTACATTAAGAGTGTTGAAATCCTCTGAAATAAAATTGATATAACTTGTGCACGAACTTAAAAGCCTCTTTACCCTATTTGGCGTTGTATAATTGTTACTGTTTATTGAATTTTTTACATAGTAGTCGTCCCAAATTTCTGCTCCATTGTTTACAAATGTAAATTTATTCGGTATTTCAGAACTTGTCTCAATAGCGTTCAAAATAGTTAAAACCTGTTCGTCTGTAAAGGCGTTATAAAATGTTTTGCTTGGCTTTGCTCGCTTGATATTGGAGTGAGGCTTGTTTATTTTCCCAGATCTACTCAGTCGTTCGATTTCTGCAGTATTATTTGAATTCTTTAAAATAAATTTTTTACCGTTAGATGTTGTTAACAATAGCGAATTTTTTTTATTCTGAGAATTAGCTACCCATCTTGAAACTGTCATTGCAGAAACATTGTATTTATCTGCTATTTCCCTTGCCGTATAATACTCCATAATATAAAAACTTACATAAAATACACAATTAATTCTTGACAGACTGTTAAAACTTTTTAACAGTCATATGCCTTAAATTTTAGTGCAATTTTTCATTTGAAAGTACTATGAATAAAAGTTCTAATAGCAATTTGGTCAATATCGTCATTGATTTACTAAAAGAAATTCAATTAGTATGTAATCTTTCGAAGGGTCTGTCACAAACTGACAAAAATAAACTAAAAGAGGTGTTTTTTGTAAATAATCTTAATTCAAAGTCCAATGTAGTAGATGTAGTAAATCAAATTATCAACCAATTATAAACTTTAAAATTCACTTTATAACTATATATTTATGTTCACAATAAAATCAATAAACCAGATTTTACAAAAAATAGCACTTTCGATGGTAGTTTTTACCTTATTAAGTACTTTTGTCTTACCCCTTTCCTCAATGGCATTAACAGATTCAAGTACATCAAAAATTACTAAGGAAGAAGCTGTAGCAATTGAGAAAATTGAAAGTAGGTTTGCAAGGAGAAAAGAAAGGATTCAAAAACAATTTCCTGATCTTAATGAGATAGAGCTTGCTGAGAAGGTTAAGGAAGATATTCTAAATGACTTAGGCTTTACACCAGTTAGTTTTACCCTTGAAGAAATAAGTAAAATTGACGATAATGCTGTGCCCTTAGTTGAAGGGCAGTTCAAACTCAATAATAAAGCTCTATCAGAACTACCTCTTACTACAGAACAGAAGCAATTTGTTCGACAATCTGTAGATTTGACAAATAATCTAATCAATCTGATTAAGGCAATAGAAACTGTTGATAGTGTTGACTTCAACTTTGGCATTATTAATGCCTTTGCTGGTTGTGATTACGAAACCAGGACTAACTGGAATTGGTGGGGTGTAGAGCTATGGCTAAATAACTGCATTATAAATGATCTTGGTAGTGGAGGTGCAGCCGCACCAATTGTTGTTAAGCTTGCAGGACTAGAACCTACACCAATTGGTGAGCTAGTCTTAGCTTACTTAGGTATTTACGTGATCGTGCTTATGAGAACTAATAATGCTTGTGATAATAGAGGTGCTAATTTAAATATACCATATGTGAGCTCGACTCTGATATGGGTAAGTAGTGTATGTTAAAATTTAATAAAAATTATATGTCAGAAATTGAAATCGAATACGTTAAATACGCTATAATCATTTCTTTAACTCTAGGTAGTGCCTTTGAGAGCGGGATTATGAACTATTTGAGGAAAAATAATAAACAGAAATATTGGCGAATGCTGGCAGTTTCTGTATTTAATTCACTATTACTGCTGTACCTATTTTTCAATTTATAAATTTAATTCAAATCTGGTAATTATTTAGTTTGTCTACAAATGAAATCATAAACGTAAAATAGCACACTAAACATCAAAAAAAACCACTATTGACAGTAAATGCGGTAGTGGTTTTGGCTATAATGTATCAAACAGGCTACCTTTTTAAGCTCAGTATAGGCGGTTCTTTATTATTAATACTCTGCCTGCTAGGACTAGCTTAAACTTTCAAAATATTTAGCTACTTTCTTAACCTCAGCAGAGTATTCAGGATTAACAACTAGCAAACCTTCTTCTGACTCAACTAAGATGAGATCTGAGACACCTACAAAAGCTACCTTTCGCTCTTTATCTGGTGATTTTACTTTGTTGTTCTGACCCTCTATTTGGATTAAATTTTTGTTGTCTTTAATCTCAGGTAGATATTTTGCAGCGATTTGCCAATTACCAATATCTTCCCAATCGATATCAATTCCTATTACACCCAAACTTTCTGATTTTTCAGCAATCGCGTAATCGAAAGTAGTCTTAGGGAGTTCTTTGTATAAGTCTTGTGTAATTACACCAGTTTTTCTAATCTCTTTGATCACATCTAGTATTTCTGGAGTATACCTACTTATATTTTTAATTAAAGTATCGTAGGTGAAAGAGAAATAACCCAAATTCCATAAAAAGTTACCTGCTTTAAGAAACTTATTGGCTGTAAACTGATCGGGTTTTTCTTTAAACTGTTTGATTGTGACTGCACTTTCAAAGCATTTAGTAATATCTTCTACCCGTATCTCTATGTATCCCAGCTGGGTATTTGCACTTTTAGGTCTTACACCTGCTGTTATTATCTCAAAATCTTGGTTTATTAGGCTTTTAGCCGAAGATCTTAATGACTTACAGAATTTCTGCCAATCTTTTTGCTGAATTAGGTGATCAGCATGAACAAATATTAGTGGTTCTGTATCTGTAGTGTGGTATGCTACTACCGCAGCATGAGCAACAATAGCAGCAAAATTATCTCTCTTCTCAGGTTCTGTAAGAATATTACTTTTAAGGAAATTATTAGGTAGTGAATTCTTTACCAAAGATTCAAACTTCTCGTTTGTATTTACCCAAACATTGTTTTGAGAGTTGTCTGAAACTATTCTATCGTATGTCTTTCTCAAGAAGTTAGTATCGTCGATAAGTGGTACAAATTGCTTTGGTACTTTGCCTGTAGAGTAGGGCCAGAGTCTGGTGCCAGTTCCACCAGCGTTAATTATTATTTGCATATAGTTAATTGATACTAAGATTAACTTTTTCGGAAATTCAAAAGTCCATCAAATAGAACACTTAATGAGCTACTAACAGCTTATTGAATCTTTATACTTGGACTTTGACTTGATGCAAGGTGAGCACTGAGAATGTATTTCTTCTTAATAACTTCAGGTCTGAATTTCTCTACTGCTTCCATTGCTGCGGTTACATTTTCATTAAGTTGCTCTAAAGTAAAAGAAGAATTTATCTTTCCACAGGCTATGTGAATGTTTGAGCTTTTATCGTTCTTGAACTCCACTTTACCTGCATTAATTAGACTGATCATTTCTTCTATATTATCTCCAACCGTACCAGACTTGGGGTTAGGCATTAATCCTCTAGTACCTAATATTCTAGCAATACTTGGTAGTTTTTTCATCATATCTGGCTGAGCTATTGAAATATCAAAATCAGTAGTCTCGGTATTCTTGATCTGATCCACCAAATCTTCTCCGCCTGCAATAGCTGCACCGGCTTTTAGAGCTTTATCGACATTTTCTGGAGTCACAAAAGCCGCGATTCTGACCTTTTTACCAGTGCCGTGAGGTAAGACTACGTTACCTCTTACAAGCTGATCTGACCTAGTTGGGTTTATGTTTAATTTTACATGTAGTTCAACTGAAGCTCCATCTTTAAAGGTAGGTTGTTTCAAGCTTAATAGCAAACTTAAAGCTTCTGCGATACTTAGGACAGGTTTAGAGTCCATAGTCTTTTCGATTTTTTCTAAATTTGACCTGTATTTTTTAGATCGGTTTGCAGCCTTTGTTGTAGATTTATTAAGAGACATAGTGTGAATTTGGTACTAACGAAGTTGTTTACTTCTCCCATGAGAAACTAGTTTTTGGTTCTAATTAATAGAACTGATTAAAAAGAATATTGTCAATAATCTGGCTTACTTATTGTCGTCTGACTTTTTGGTTTTTGGAGTTACTTTGACTTCAACTTCCTTATCGTCTGTGTTTTGATTGCTTTCTACAAAGTCATCACTGAAGTCGTCTTCGATCTCAGCGTCATCAGCCAATTCTTTGTAAGCATAAGTTACAGCTATATTAGTAAGAGGGATTGTGATCAGTAATCCTATTCCTAAAGCTAATAACCCCAATATATTTAGACCAAGTAATTGCAAGTAGAAGAGTAAAAGCCTTGTAAATTTACCTTTGGTAGCAGTCCAACTAGCTTTTATACTATTTAGAGGACCTAAGTCTTTATCGACTATGAATTGAACTACGAAAGAAAATCTGATAGATATTACTAAGTTAATTAAAACTGCTAGTATTGCTATTGCTAAAAGCAAAATTAAATTACCAAGGTAAAAATTTGATTGATCAACAGTATTAGTTTGAATATTATCAAAGCCAATTATAAGCGCAGGCAGCGCTATAAATACTATATTAACCAATATAAAAAGTGGTGTTAGTATGAAACCAACTGCTATACCGCTAATTATATTAACTTTTGGATACCAAAGGTCTTTAATAGTTACTGACTTATTGCGCACCATCTTGACTAGTGAGTAAGTGAAGCCATAGCTAATTATCATAGAAAGTATACTAAATATCAGGGACACCAAACTCGATGAACGGGTACTGACTAAGCTTATGAAGGCTGAGATCAGAAAATAGACTATGAAAAAACCAATGTTTTTGGTGAATATTTCCCAGCTATTTGAAATAGTTCCGGATAAGTTAAAATTTTTGTTGGACATAATATATTATAAGAAACAGACTTAACTCTTACTAACAATCATTGTAAGACATAATGCGTTTTTAAGCAAATAATTGACTCAAAAAGTCAGGTAATGGTATTAAAGTGCTAGCTTATTATTCATTCTCTACTTTTACACCCATACTTCTACAAGTGCCGATTACCATCTTTTCTGCTTGCTCTACTGTGTAGCAGTTTAGGTCGACCATTTTTTTATCAGCTATGGCTGTAATTTGAGGTTTGGTGATAGTTCCTACTTTCTTTTTTAACTGATCTGATGATCCTGAGGTAATTCCAATACTCTGTTTGACTAACTCTGATACAGCAGGAGTTCTCAGCACAAACTCGTAAGTACGGTCTTCGAAAACAGTTACATCACAAGGTATGCTACCGTTCATTGTACCAGTCAGTTTGTTGAATTCCTGACAAAACTGCATTAAATTTATTCCAGTAGGACCTAGGGTAGAACCAACAGGCGGTGTAGGGTTTGCTTTACCAGCTTGAATTACTAACTTGATTTGCGACTTTACTTTTTTTGCACCTTTTGCTTGAGCCATATCTATGATTAAATAGAGACGTGGTTTTCTTACTATTGTCAAGTTTTAATTGACATTCTGCAATAAATCAAGCTATTTTAATTAACAAATATGAGTTGGTTAAATCTAACTACTGAGCAAGCAATTCAGATTAACGAAACAATTGATAAATATCACGATCCTTATTACTGGACAGTAGTTGCTGTAGTCGCATTCGTTTTTTTGATTGATAGTTATTTGCCAAGAAAGAGGATTTTTGAATCTAAGCTCGATAAAATACTAAGCTATGTTAAGCTAATTACTTTAATATTTCTTAGTTTGATCACCTTGTCGCAAGGTTTGACCGGAGGTTGCTTTATCCAAATACCTCAAAACTGGATTGCCCAAAATTATTTAGATAGACCTTATTGGTATCCCTATGGTTTGGTTTTTAGAGAGATGATTCCAGAAAAGTACTGGATAGTGTTACGTATTTTCTACTTTTTTGGTAGTATATTTGTAGCCTACAGGACTTATTTATTTTGGCAAAAAAGAGTGTTGAGCCCCTCTCAAGAAAAACTAAATTATGCAAAGTGATTCTCTAAACGTAGCTTTTTTTGGATCTTCTAGCTTCGTTATTCCTATTTTAGAATCTATAAGAGTTCGTCAGAAACAACCTATTCGTAAAATTTTTTTGGAACAGTTGTCTTTTTTAAAAGAGAATAATAGTGTTTTGCCTAGCTGGTGGTTGGAGCGTAGCTCACTCTTAGTTCAGAAGATAAATGAAGATAGTTTTTTTGATAAAACCGTAAATATAGAGATAGTAGTATCGCAGCCAGATAGGTATAATCGTAAGAAAAAAGTAACAAATCCCGTAGTAGAATATTCTAGGTCTCACAATTTGAAACTGTTTTTACCAGAGAAGATAAATAACCAATACGTTGAGTTTGAAGATTTATTTAAGAATACTTTAGATATCGGTTTAGTAGCTTCTTTCGGGCAAATTATCTCAGAAGATATACTAAGCTTGCCAAAATATGGATTTATAAACTGGCACCCCTCTAAACTTCCTTTGTATAGGGGGGCTACACCAATCCAGACTGCAATAAGAAATGGTGACAGAGAAATTGCTCTTAGTTGGATTGAAATGATAAAACAGATGGATGCAGGTAGTATTTATTTACAATTAGACAGTAATTTAGAAGCAAATGCTAGTTTTGGTGATGTAGCGCAAAAAATGGGATATTTAGGTGCTGAAACTTGGGCACTAGTGACAGTAGCTAAGATTCTGTACTCTAAATATTCTGATAGTTTGAGTATGCTAAGACCTATAGCTCAGGATCCACAGTTAGCTACTTTTTGCAAGTCTCTTACTAAAGAAAATAAATATTTTAGTCCAAAGCTGATGACAGCAGCCGAGATCTACAACCAGTTCAGAGCCTATGAATTCTTTCCTGGTACAGTTTTTCAAGATGAATATTTTAAAAGTGAAGTTAAACTTGTAGAATGCCAAGCAACACAGGAAAAACTAGAAAATGAAGGAGTTAGATATAATAATTGGTTGACAATAAAGCAGTTCAAACAAAGTAAAGTATATCTGGTATGTAAACAAGATACTTTGCTAGAAGTCAATAGAATTAGTCTTGCAGGAGGTAAGGTACTAAACTTCAGCGGATTCCAGTTTAGTTAAGAAAGAATAGCTGGGATATCTTGGATAAAAGCAACAGAAATTGTATTTTACTAAAAGCTGTTTTGATTCTACCTGATTTAATTTAAGCCATACTAGCTGTAAAAAAGCGATTGGGTAAGAGAGTAAAAAAAATGGTATAAGCAAAATTTTTATTATTATAAATAGAGACTTGAGTAATAAATTTATTTTTGTGTGTTGATAGATTATTGAGCTATAAGAATTGTTTAGAATCTCTTCTGGTTTTGCAAATTTATTCGGTAGTAATGCCATATCAAATATCCAGAGATTACGTTCTGATTTTTCAAAATAACTATGAATCTGGGATATATCTTCAAATAATAAACCCGCATCTATCTTAGTTTGTTGCCTACGTTTATAGTTCCAGATACGATTCTCAACTTCAGCTAGCTGGCTTTTGTTGTTTATGATCTTTAAAAAGAAAGTCTTTATTTCTAAAAAAAATGGATGAACGTCCTGACCTTTAAGCTTTAGTAAAATCTTTAACCATAGTCTAGTGGACAAAACCCAGTTTTTGTGGCATTGTACGGCAATATCTATATCGCTAAATTGAGAGGATATTTCTTGCTGAGAAGACCCAACCAAGTAAATGTTTTTTATTCCTGGAAGGAGATATAGGTACTTAACAAAGTTTCGAATGTAGATTTGATTTCGATACCATTGGCTGTTCTGAAACATACTAAACCAAGTTTGGACCTGATTAACTGTAATTTGCCTACTTAATAATCCGTATGTAGTTATCCTAAGTTCAAAATTATTTGGTTCAGGGTAGAGCTCTAAAGTTCGGTTACGCTGGTTGTAATTTTTGCCAGATTGCGTATATAGCCAGTAAGGATCTATTTTTGGTTGATTTTGTAGCTGGTGGTTGATTTTTGATGGTAGAAGACTAGTAAAATTATACAGCTGACTCCAAGAATACACCTTACCTCTGCTTTGCGTAGATGTAATCAGGAGATAGGGGTCGAAGGTTAGATTCATATTTTAATGATATTGATAGAACGATAATTTTATACCTGTGTCAAAAACTCTAAGCCTAAAGAAATATATTAAAATAACTACTAGGTGCATTATAAATTTACCTAATTTGCTGCTGTCTGTACTTATCTTGTTGGTAATATGGAACAGTTGGCTTAGTACATCCTTCGTTAGTCAAAGGGTAAATAAAGATACTACGTATGAAGTGGAATTGAGAGTGTTAGAGCCGCAGAGTGATTACTTTAATAGACTAGCTTATAGTGTCTGGATTAACAATCAAGTGTATACTGCCTTTAGTCCAAGATTGCTGGAGGTGGGTAAAGTATATCTTGTCGAAGCCAAAATTGACTATTTCGACCTTGATCAGAGTTCTGAGATTTATAGTCTCGGAATTGGTGTATCTGGTGAAGTACAGATACAAGAGTTAAAATCAAAAAATATAGTCTGTGATCTAGCTTGTACTTTTTTTAATTCAATCTGGAAATCAAAAAAATATGTTCGTAGTCAGTATTTTAGTGCTTACTGTCAGGATTTTAAAATAATTATTGATAGTTTGTTACCCAATGGAAGCTGTAAGGAGGTAAGTGCTTTATCAGTGGGTTTAGTTTTGGGAGGTAGTCAGGATTTTTCTAAAAGTTTGAGAGAGGACTTTAGGCGCTTGGGCTTATCGCATTTAGTTGCTGTATCCGGATTTCAGGTAGTTTTAGTAGCTAGTTTTATTGAGTTTGTTTTGTTGAAGTTGAATCTTGGTAGAAGGTCTAGAGTCTTATTTGCGATTGTCTCGGTATTTTTGTTAGTATTACTTGTAGGTCCTCAGCCGTCAGTTCTTCGGTCGAGTATTAGCGTTATAATAAGTATGCTGGTTTTACTTTTCTTAGGACGTAGAGTAGGTAGTCTTCGGAGTATGTTGTACAGCCTATTGATTATGCTGTGTTTTAACCCCCTATATGTTTATTCTATTTCATTTCAATTATCTGCTCTAGCTACTATGGGTATAATTTCAGCCCCTAAGACTAACCAGAAACTAAAATTGAAAACTAATAATTCGCTCTCAATCAACAAACTTCTCAACGCAACTAGCATAGCAGCTTCCACATACCTGTTTACGCTACCAATTATTATTAACTTAAACAATCAGACGCAACCATTCTCGATACTAGTTAATCTTTTGCTATTACCTTTTTTAACATTTATGACAGTACTAAATATTTTGGGTTTGCTACCTGTTGTTGGAGGTTTATTTTTAGGCTTTAACGCAATCTTACAGAGTCAAATTCTGTTCTTTATCAAAGATGCCTCTAGTATTGTGCCAAACTTCGCTCTAAGTAATTTTGGTATTCTAGAAATGGTGATTTACTATCTAGTCCTAGTAGTTACAAGTGAAATATGTAGGTACTTTTTTATCTCTGAAAGAAGTGAAATTAACCCTAATACTTTGTGAACCTTTCGTAATCAATGGAGGTAGCCTGTGCCTCTATGGCTCTAAGTACTTCAATAGTGACAGAAACTAAAATTAACAAAGTCGTACCACCAACAATACCGTTTAGTGTGCCGTCACCAAAGTTTAAGGTGTTATTAAATAAGAAAGGGATAATTGCAATTACAGCCAAGAAAATACTTCCAGCAACATTTAGTCTGTTAGATACGTAGCTTAAATATTCTTGAGTTTCTAATCCGGGGCGAAAACCAGGAATGTAGGCACCGCTTCTTTGTAGATTCTCTGCAACATCGTCAGTTTTGAAAGCAACAGTAGAAGTATAGAAATAAGTAAAGAATACTATTAGTAGGAAATAGAAGAAAGTATAGGCTAGAATACCATTCCAGCGGATAGCGAACTCAGGTAAGAATCCCAAATTTGAACTAGGAAGTTCAAACCTCAAAAAAGTCCCATCAAATAAAACGTTTTTTAGCTCTTTAGCTGCCTCTTTTTGCCTATCTTCTTCTGAAGGATTTTCGGGGAGTGTATAATCATACTCTACTTTAAGAGTAGTCAAAGTGAAGCCAAACAACTCCTGACCTTCAGTAGTATCATAATTCTCGGCTGTCAGAATTTCTTCTGGATTACTAGTATTGTAGACACCTAAGAAACGATTTGGTAAATTGCCTGTTGCTCTAGCGTTAAAGTCAAGCTCTGTGCTAAGATATCTTTCAATTTGTTGAGCAGTATTACGAAGCTGGGTAAGGTTGGAGGTAAAGAAGAACCTAGACAGAATGGTAGGAAATAGAATAAAAGAGACCGCAAAAATTATAGGCAGTACCCCTGCAATGTTTACTTTAATAGGTAAATCAGCTTTTACTGTTCCCAGAGTCCTAGACTTACCTTCAGTATGTCCTCTCCTAGAATAAATTACTACTAATTTTCTTACAGCATCATTTACAAAGACTACTAATAGTAGCACTGATACAAAAGAAAACAATAACAAGAATAGGTTGCGAGTGGGTGCCCACGTAGGATTATCCCATAGAAAGGCTTTCCAAACTTCCCAATTACCAACTTTTTCGAAACTAAATTTGCTAAATAATTCTCGTACATTCGGAAAGACTAATTCACCGTAATTATAGATCTGACCGGGTAAACGAACTATAATTCCCGAAAGTATCATTAGAGATACACCGTTTCCCATTTTGTACTCTGTAATTATTTCACCAATCCACATCATTATAATACTTCCTGCTGTCATAGCTGCAATTACTGCAAACCAATAAGCAAATGATTCTGTGGTTATTTCGGTAGATCTGAGTACTGCAGGCAATTCAATTTGCTGACCGCCTTGAGCGTTAGAACTAGATAAAAATTGCAAAATACCCCAAGCCTGCAAAGCAGCTAGAGGAACTGCTAAAAATCTTGTCCAGCGGTTAATTTTTTGTTGCCCAGCCTCACCTTCTTCTTTTTGAATTTCCTGAATTTTGGGTACTATTACTCCCAATAGCTGGATTACAATAGATGCTGTAATGTAAGGACCTACTCCAAGCATCACAAAGGAAAGCTGACCGTAGGCACCACCTGATATAGTATTTAGCAAGCCCAAAGCTGCATCTGAATCGATAATAGGGCTAATGTCTTGAGTTCTTAGTACTGGTATTGGAATATGAGCTAAGAATCTAGCTGCAATCAAAAGCAACATTATCTTAATTAATTTAGATCGAAGCTCTGGGTCGGTGAATACCAATAAAATACGTCTGAACATAGAATAGGCTATAAATGAGTTGACACGACAGGCTGAATTTAGTCAAGAGAGTGTCCTAATTTAAAAAGAGGGTTGAATATTAATGCCTAGATGGGTATCGGTTATATGATAGGATTGGAAGGTTTTAGCAAATTGAACGAGCGGTTACTTGAAATAAAGAAGAAAATATGCAATGATCACTAACGTAATTAGTTGATTATACTAATTAATATTTCTGTATCTACTAGTAAAGGAGATAGATCGTTGTTTAATCAACAAGGATATAAAACAATCGACAAACTTGACGTAATTTTGTTATGTGGTGGCAAGGGTCAAAGACTTAAAAATGTTACTGAATTACCAAAGTCGTTATACCAAATTAACTCGAAAGAATTAATTAAATACTCACTAGATTTATTAGATTCAAGATTACTTAAAAAGTTAATATTTGCTTTAGGGTATAAGTCTGAGGTTATGACAAAGTGGATTTCAGAGAATATAAAGCACGACTCATTTACTATTGTTAAAGAACAAAGTGAAGGAATACTACAAGCTGTAGTTAAGTGTTTCAAGTTTACACAGACAGAGGATATTTTGATATGCAATACTGACGAGATTAGATTAGGACTTGATTTCTGTAATATGCTAGAATTTCATAGAGCACACAAAAAAACTGCCACTATGGCAAGTACAGTGTGTGATAAACTATATCGTCACAGACTACTAGAAATAAGGCAGGACAATACGCTACTATCTAGTAGGCTAAAACCTAAACAATTTGAGAATCGACCTACGATCAGTGATAGTGTGAATATTGGATTTCTAATTTTCAATAGAAGATTTATCGAATATATTAATCCAAACTTAAGTTTAGGTTGGAGTGGTATAATTGACCCGTTGGTTAAAGCTAGAGAAATTAAGGTGTACAGATCGAAAAATACTAGTTATTTTAACGTCGGTACACCAAAAGAGGTGAAAGAAGCTACTATATTCTTAGAACAGAACTCCGCTGATACATAAGGCGGATATACTTGAGGTAGACTTCCATTCTTTGTTTAGTATTTGCTGCTTTACTTTACCCAAAGGTACTAATTTATAAGTGATAGATTCGGTTTCTTCATGATTCTCTTCTGTCACTTTTTTTATGTCTTTTACTAGTACCACGTTGACTTTATGGACATCTTTAGAGGGATAGTCATAAAGTACACCTAATTCTGAAAAGTTCTCACCTGAGTACCCTGTTTCTTCTAGCAGCTCTCTTCTAGCAGCTTCTAAGGAATTTTCGCCTTTAGCCAAATGTCCTGCCGGAAGCACGTTCAGATACTCTTTAGCACCGTGTTTATATTCATTCAAAACAATCAAGTTATTGTGAGAATCTATGGCTACAATAACTACTACACTAGGTTTTTCGACAAGTGTGTAGTCGTTAATAATATTTCCATTTGGAAGCCTTACCTCGTCTTGATAGACCTTTAGGAACTTACTATCAAATATAGTCTTAGTTTCTAGCGTTTGCCATGGAGTTCTCATATACAAGTTACTATTTTAATGAACATCAAGATATTCAACTAAGTATACGATTATAGCAAGACAAAAATAACCACTTATTTTGTGTACCACCAGTTTAAGGACTCGACTATCTCAGAGACTTTTTTGGACACATCTTCTTGGCTTTGGCGATTAAAAATTATGTCAGTGATTAATTTTCCTAGCTGATCAAACTGCTCTGAAGTCATACCTCTGCTAGTCAAGGCTGGGCTACCAAATCTCATACCGCTTGGTCTCCAAGGTGTCTTAGAGTCAAAAGGAATAGTATTTCGGTTGGTGATTATATTTGCAGCTTCAAGTTTATTTTGTATTTCTAAGCTGTCTACACTATCTGGTAATTTAACAAGACAAAGATGATTCTGACAGGGGCTGATAACCTCTAAACCATTTGCCTTTAGGGAGTTTTCTAAGGTTTTGCAATTGCTAATAACATTTTGTGAGTATTTTTGAAAGCTTATTTGATCTGGATATGTATCCTCTCCTAGGATTTCTAGCAAAGCTTGCCCTGTAGCCGCTATTTGGTGTAGGTGAGGACCACCACTAGTACCTGGAAAGATAGTTTTATTGATGTCTTTGATGTATTTTTTTTTCGCAAATAGTAATGCTCCGCGCGGACCTCTTAGAGTCTTGTGGGTGGTCATGGACACAAAATCAGCCCCTGAGCTACCTGTCTGAAAAGGGGTGTCGTGGAGACCGGCAGCCACTAAGCCGTTAATATGAGCTATATCAGCTAAAACTAGACAGCCATTTTGGTGGGCTATCCGACACATTTCTCCGAATTGATAGCTTCTAGGGTAAGCCGAAAAACCGATAACTACTAATCGAGGCTTTGCCTCTACAATTTTTTTGGTATAATCTTCTAAGTCAATCTCATATGTATTATCACCAATGTCTTTTACATCGTAGTTTATAAGTTTAAAAAACTTCTTGTAATTACTGGTTGGGTGTAGATGAGAAATATGCCCACCGTTAGCAATGTTTAGGCTCATTATCGTATCCCCAGCTTCAAGCACACTTAAATAAACCATGCCGTTAGCAGGTGAGCCAGACAAAACTTGAACATTGACATCGTATTCACCAGTTTTATCAAAAACTTCTAATGCCTTTGCTTGAACAAATGACTCGAGCAAATCTGAGTTGATATTACCGGCATAGTACCTTTTTCCTGGATAGCCTTCGGCGTATTTATTTGACCAAACCTCACCTAAGAGCTTTAAGACACTGGGTGAAGGGTAATTCTCGGAAGCTATTAAGTTCAGACTATTTTTTTGTCTTAAAAATTCATTAGTAGTAAATTCGAAAATTTTGTTCATCTGATAAGATATTATTGGTAAAATCAATTTTAATATTTAAAGCAAAATATTATGAGTGTGGCAATAGAGAAACAGAAACTTGAAACTATAGACTCCAGAAAACAAGTTAAATCAGCTAGAGTAAATAAATCAGAGAAGTTTAAGTTTATCATAGAAAATATGAGGTCGGCAGTGCTGACTTTTAATATGGAGAAGGAGCTTACTTTTGTGAATAAGTCCTTTAAGCAACTTACCGGCTATAGCCTTAGCGAGCTCGATAATGATTTTATAAAGTGTGTGAGTTATCAAGATCAATTCAGAGTAGGAGAGCTATGGCTTAGTTCATTCTCAGGCTATGATTTTACGGAGGAGGTTAGTGTGATTACCAAAAGTGGAGATTTTATTACACTCAGTTTTTTTTGTCACCCAATGTTAGATAAATACGATAATCAAATAGGTGTCTATCTACGAATTGTGGACATGGTAAAATACAGGAAAGATAAGTTTGTTAAGCAGCAGGCTGAAGCAGAAATTCGTAAAGCTATTTACTCGGCACCATTTCCTGCCTTAATCACCACTCAGAACGGAGTTACAATTGAGATAAATAAACAGTGGGCTGATCTAACTGGTGATACCAAGCAATCCTTACCAAATTTTAAGAATTGGATAGACTCTTTAGCTGGGATTCCAGATAGTAAACCTAGTCTGTTTGATAGTCTTACAGACCCTCAGCTAAGCAACTCAGCAGCAGAAATAGAAATTCCTATACTAAAGCATAAGCGGATTTGGCAGATTAAATCTTCTAGAATTGGAACTACAGCTGAAGGTATTGATTTGTACCTATTTATGGGTGTGGATCTAACAGAGCGTAAGGCGGTAGAAACTAGGCTGATAGATTCTGAAAGAAAGTTGAGATTAGTAACTAATAATATCCAAGCAGCGGTGATTGCTTATAATAATGATAAGAAATTAATTTATGCTAATGCAGGCTTTGCTTGTATAATTGGAAAAAATGAGCCTATCGATAGTTTAAAACTCTTTTTGCATTATGTGCATCCGCAAGATTTGAAAGGTGTGAGTAAGATTATTCGTCAAGCTTACAAAGGTAAAGGCTTTCGAGATTTCCAGTTTAGGCTTTTGTGCTATGGTGATAAGCAAGATTTACTTAAGACAAAAAACTCTGACTCTGATTTTGCTACTGAACGAAAAGTTGTAAAGTGGGTTAGTAGTATGTGGAGCCCTCTTGTAAGTGAGGATGGTCAAAAGATTGGTTTGCAGCTCAAAATTATAGATATTACTGAAAAACGAAAAGTTGAAGAAGCTCTAAAATTATCTGAATCAAATATACGTGCGATCCTAAATAATACTTCACAATGTTTCATGCTGATTAATAAGGATTATTGTATAAAGACCTTCAATAACATGGCAAATAGCTTTACTCAAAGAATTTATGGTATAGAGCTAGTCAAAAACTTATCTTTTAAGGATATCGTATCTTCCGAAGACTCTTTAGACTTTAAAAATTGCTTTGAATTTGCTTTAAAAGGCTATCCGATTACTATTGAGCGCAACATTAAAGGAAAATATAGACAGGATAATTGGTTTGAGATGAGCTTTGTTCCGGTTAGAGAAAGTTCCAGTGAGATAAACTTTGTATGCCTTGGTATTCTCGATATCAGTATTAGAAAGAGAGCTAACAAGATTCTTGAAGCAAGTGAAAATAGATTTAAATCATTAGTACAAAACTCCTCTGACTTTACTTCCATTCTAGATAAGAAATATAAGATTAAATACTTTAGCCCCACTGCTAAAAATATCTTTGGTTATAAGCCTGGGATACTAATTCATAATAGCTACCTAAATTATGTTCATCCACATGATCAGCAAATATTTGTGCAAGCCGTGAAAAATGTCCTTGGAAAAGATCCTATTCAAATTGAATACAGATTCAAAAATCAATCCAATGAATGGATTTACTTACAGTCAATAATTACAGATTTAACTCATGACTCTAGTGTTGCAGGTATCGTTATTAACTCAAGAGATATCACACAGACTACTATAGCTCAACAAGATTTGAAGGATAGCAAACATTTTATACAACGTATTGCAGATTCGATGCCAAACATTTTATTTTTGTACGAATTGGTTGATGATTCAAGTCTTAGGTTAGTGTATGTAAACAAATCTATAAAATCTACCCTAAGTTATGAGCCGCTTAAAATGTTGACTCAACAAATTATGAGATATAAAGATTTTATTCATCCAAACGATATTAAGTATAGACTAAACTCTTTAGAAAAGATCAATAATATTACTGAGGATGAGGTAGTAGAGACAGAGTTGAGAGTGAAAGATAACAAAAATAGGTGGAGGTGGATGTATGTCAGAGAAGTTATTTTTAGTAGAAATGAGGATGGCAGTATAAAGCAAATATTAGGAACTGCGGAAGATATAACAAGGCGTAAGAGGGCTGAGGATCAGTTAGCAAGAGGGGCGTTGTATGATACCCTGACAGGGCTACCGAATAGAAGATATTTTCTAGACAAACTTACGGCAGCTATTAAAAAGAAGAGTAAGGATGCAGACTACGATTTTGCGGTCTTATTTTTAGATTTAGATCGATTTAAAATTATTAACGACAGCTTAGGTCACGAGATTGGTGATCAATTACTTATAGCTATATCTCAAAGGCTTAAAAACTCTGTAAGTAATTCTGATTTTGTCGCTAGGCTGGGAGGTGATGAGTTTACTATTCTAATGGAGTCTACTCAAGAAACTAAGAATCTTATAAAAGCTGTTACTAGAATTCAGAAAAAAATAAGTGTTCCTTATACTTTGTCTCAAAGGCATATATCTACAACTTGTAGTATAGGCATTGCTTTATCAAGTAATAGTTATAAAGAGCCTGAGAGTATGCTTAGAGATGCTGATACTGCCATGTATAGAGCCAAAAACAGAGGTAAGAATTGCTATGCGGTATTTAATAAGCATATGCATTCTCTGATGTTAAAATTACTGCAAACAGAAGGTGATCTGAGAAGAGCTGTGGCTAACGAGGAATTTGAGATGTATTATCAACCACTGTTTGATCTTAAGTCAGGTCGAATTACTTCCTGTGAGTCACTATTACGATGGAATCATCCGCAGCTTGGGTTAATTACTCCGGGTGAATTTTTAGGTGTGGCTGAGGAAACCGGCTTGATGTTGAAGTTGGATAAGTTTTCTTTGTCTAGTGCCTGCCAGCAAAACTATGATTGGCAAATGTCTGGCTTACCTAAAATTCGAGTAGCTGTTAATTTATCTCTTAAAGACGTAAAACAAAAGAAAATTAAAGAGCTTGTTAGCTATGTTTTGAAAAAGACACGTCTAGAACCAAGATATCTTGAGTTAGAGCTTACCGAAAACATCCTAATTGATTTGACTGAAAGTAGTCTGGAAACGCTAAAAAAATTGAGAAAAATGGGGATGTCTTTGAGTATAGATGATTTTGGAACTGGCTATTCATCACTAACTTACATCAAGCGACTACCGTCTAATTATTTGAAAATAGATCAATCTTTTACTCGTGATCTAGTCGTAGATACAGCCACTGCAGCAATCGTAAAATCTATTATTGATCTATCTCATATTTTAAATATTAAAGTAGTGGCCGAAGGTGTGGAGACTCAAGAACAGCTAGATATACTAAAATCCTATGGTTGTGATAAAGCTCAAGGTTTTTTACTTGGAAAGCCAATGCCAGCTAGTGATTTTACAAAAATTTTGGAAACAGAAGTGAAAAAACAACAAATGATCGAGTAGCTGTTATGTTAGTTTACACTACCAATACTTCTAATGAGCAAGTAAATAACTTATTTACAAGCTAATTTACCGATGATGGTTAAAATTATATCTTTATCCTTTTCTTTACTGCTTGAGATTAAAATGGATAAAGCTTTGAGACTACTATCTGAAATTTTTTGCTCACCAGCTTCATCAAACAAGCTATCATTAAAATCTAATAAGTAGAGCAACAAGAATGAGGCTATCCTTTTATTACCCTCGACGAATGGTTTGTTCTTAATTATCAAATAAAAAAGTAGACTAGCTTTCTCTGCTAAAGATGAGTAAATTTCTGCTCCGTTAAATCTTTCTTCAATTGAATGTATAATTTTACTAAATTTGTCTCCATACTGCTGACCAAAAGCGTTTGAAGCTTCTTTTAAGTTTACTAAATCTTTTTTTAGGATTACTACAGCTTTAAGATAATTATTTAGTCCTGGTGACTTAGCTTTTTTGTTATTACTCAATTGTGGATTCTTGGAATTTAGGAAGGCTTTAGTGTAGTCGGTAATTAAATCAAGAAATGATCTATTGAAATTGTTATCCAAGCTATCGATATTAGAATTGGCTAGTATAAAACGAATACTCTTTTGAGCTTCCAATAGCTTTTGGGGGTTTTGGTTTAAGGCTCGGCTATTGATTAGGTAACCATCTGTTATATAATTCTTTAGTTTTCGGGTTGTCCATTTTCTAAATTCTATAGCCTTTTGAGAATTTAGTTTATAACCTACATTCATAATAATGTCTAAATTATAGTGATTAATTAGGTATTTACGATTGTTCTTAGTGGTGTGTAAAAGTTTTTTTCTGGTTTGATTTGGTTCTAATCCGTCTTCATTTATAATCTCTTGCACATATTGTTGTATAGTTTTTTTGTCTACCTCGTACAGTTTAGCTATATCACTTAGTATTAACCAGACTGAATTCTGATCAGTAAACATAGGTAACTTTAACCCTCCATCTTCGGACTGATAAATAATAGCTTTATTATCCACAATTTCGTTAATCACAGCTCTATTCAAAATTTGTTTGAAATTCTACTAATGCAATTCTACTATCCAATGATTATCGAAGATATATATCATAGATTTCAAGATATGTCAAACTATTGTTCGCGAGTTATATTTGGGTTACGATAGTTCCTTTATCGCTAGTAACAGTAAATTCATAGGTTGCTAAGTTAGCTTTTAGCTCTGCTGTGCTCTCTGTTTTATCCTTATTCTTCAAGATCCAGAGAATATTTAGTTGCTCACCTTTACCGTTGACAGTCATTTTGCCATTGAAAGCCTGGCATTGATTTCTAAAACTCATCAATTCAAATAGTTTCTTGACTATTGGTCTTTCTACTTCTTTTTCTACTTCCTCTGTTGTGTAGTTATGTCGATTTATATCTCTAGACCAACCTCCTTCCTTGATGCCTGTGAATTTGTCCAAAGCTTCTAGGTCATTCTTACCAGCTAAAGCACCTACATAATATACTTGAGGTACTCCAGGAGTAAATAACTGAATAGCTCTGGCTAATAGATAGGCTTGTTCGTTTTCTTCAAGGGCTGAGAAATAGGTAATGTCTAGTTGGTACATAACCTTAGTTCCGTCTGAAGAGTAGTTATAATTGACGTTACCACCATTTGCTAAGACTTTATTTGCAGTTTTTTCTATTTCATTTTGGGGTAGAAGCCCTTTTACATCTTCTACTGGTATCCCGTCGTGTGTGTCTAAGGTAGTTACTTGAGTAGCTGGACAAATTTTAAGCCAATCTACTAAATACTTACTCTCAGAGCTTTGCAGAGCGTTCAAAGTTAAGAATGGTAGACAAAAATCATATACCCAATAGCCTTTGGTAGCAATGTTTAATTGATCTTTATAATAAGAATGGATTTCAATAAGTAAGTCGGTATCAAACTCAGCGACTTCTTGCTTAACCCAATCTAAAAAGTTCCAGACTTCAGGTTCGATCATGAAACAACTTGTCCCAGCTTTTTTAATCACATAGCCTACGGCATCTAATCGAATGAGCTTTACTCCTTGGGCGCACAGGAATTTCAGGAACTCGCCAAATATCTTTTTGTAGGTATCAGAATTAACATCTAGGTCTATTTGCAAGTCTGATTCAAATGTTTGCCATAAATAGTCGTAGCTTTTGTCTGGAAATTGAATTCTATGCTCTGGAGAGGATTGCTTTCGAAGGTAAATTTTACTGAGATCGCTTACCGGTATTCTACCTTTGGGAAAGACTTTTCTGATTTGAAGAAATAAATCAGCATATTGACTTTTGGATCCATGAAGTTTGTAATCTTGAAAATACTTAGATTCTGAAGAGATGTGATTAGGTATAAAGTCAGCTGCTAGCTCAAAATCCTTAGAAATTTTTTGAATATCGTTCCAACCACCAAAGTTAGGGTCTACTGTGTCGTAGGTTAGTGGGCAAAAACCTCTATCACTACTTGAAGGGTAGAAAGGTAAAATATGGACTCCGCCAACAGCTTCTTTAAAATGCTTATATAGTAAGGTGTGTAGTTGGTTCAGATTACCACCTAGGCTGTCAGGGTAAGTAATTAGCTGAATTTGGTTTTTTAACATATAAACTATGCTATCAATAATCCTCCAGATTTCGTCAATATTCAATTACATTAGGAATACTCCATTCAAATAATGAAGGGATTTTTTATATAGTATCTTTAAGTAAGCAATATTTTCATAATCGTTGTGTTATTTCTCCATCTTTTTGAGCTAGGGCTAGCATTATACTTGCGGCAAGTAACTTTTTGTCCATTAAGTATTGTTTGACGTAATTACCCACCAGACTGTCTAATTTCTCAATATATCTAGCTTTAATTCTAGATTGGTTTAGAAGATGTACTCTCTGCCTATCTCTGAAGAAATTAACTGTTAAATCCATAGTGGCTATGATGTTCTCGAGATAAAAAAGGTATTGGTACTTAGCATCTTCTTCTTCGTTTATCTCTATTTTAGTATCCCATCCTTCGAATTTATTAGGGATATTATTCCAAATTGGTGGCCATGATAGCTTCAAGTTTCTTATACTTCCAGATCCTTGCTTCTCCATAGTAATCTTATTTATGTTATTCAGAAGCTTGCCATAAAAATTTTCGAAATCAAGACCTACAAAAATAAAATCTGGAATAAATTTATTTCTATCGGATAATTGTCTATTTTCTTCTAAAAGTGATTTGAAAGAATTTAATGATGCAGAGTACCTTTCGACAAGATCGTCTTGTATTTCTAAGTTTATTTGTTCGTAGTTATTCCCCTTAGGCTTATTTATTTTTGCTAAATTTCTTTCACTAAAGTTCATGATAAATATTCACTTACCCTCTTACTATACCTTAATTAAGTACAATTTGCAAACTAATCCATTTAGAGAGTTTTATATAACCATCTGACCTAACTTAGTCAGAAACTTAGCGCAAATTTTTTTCAACTACGTTCTTTGACATAATAAAACCAAACTGTTGTGATTTACTAGTTCGTTTATACTACAGGAGGTGTTACTACAACTTCACTTAGAAATCCCGATATGTTTCATGAATGAACAGATCAGTAATTATTAAACTGATCTTTTTTTATGGACAAATAACTAATATTATATTGAATTAGATCTGATCAGCATTTAGTCGTATTTATGCTGATTTCATAGTCTTTTAGACAACTAAGCTCTGATTAGTTGTCTTTTTCTTAGATGTATTGACTAACTGAAATATTTGATATTAATCAGTAAGTTCAGCTAATTTACAGAAAATTAGCTGGTCATACCTAGCCTTAATTGCGCTTAGAGTGCGTGTTGACTTATACAATCTAACAGTATAAGTCTTTTTTTAGACAAATTTAACAAGTTTTGTTATATTTCTGCTGAATTGACCTTTTAGGTCGGTTCTGCACCATCAAGACGACTGTCCTGCGATACCAGTCGTCTTTTTCTTTAACTGAAATCAACTAATTCTGTTTGTTTTTTATGTTAATCGTTTTTTCGACTAACACTATTACTATTTATAAGATGTAGCGCATGGCTACTATAAACTAACAGTAGTCAATTTTCTTACCCTGATTACAAATCTAAGATATTTTTTTAATACAAAGTGACTAAATAAGTTTGAGAAATTTAAAGAAAAGATAAATATTTTAGAAAAGCGGGTAAATTTAATTTATGATGCGATAGTGAAGATTTTTTTGGTTTATCTGGAAGTACATTTAGTTGACATAATTATCTGATGGAACTAACTTTAAATTGGTTTATCAAATTACAGGAGGTAGTTTATAGACAGCATATAGCATTCTTGACTTGTATTGTGGAATTTGTATGAATAGATCAGTACTTATTAAACTGATCTTTTTTCTTTTGATGATCGTTCGTAATCACTAAACCCGTTTCTTTACTCTAGACATACTTATTAACTTAATAAAAAACAGTCGTATGGATGAAATATATTGGATATTTATTGGGATTAGTATAACTGGAATTTTACTTATCTATTTGTATTATGAAACAGATATTTTTAAGAAAAAATAATTCATAATCGTTCTCGTTTTTATTTATAATTTGGCGGACTCTTTAAATTTAATTACGAAATTAGAAAATTCACTATCTCAAGTGTATGTTATATGTGCTTACTACTATAAAAAGCATCGAGAAGTAATTTATAAACGCTATATTTCTCCTGAAAATATTAAAAACTATATATTTTTTACACACTACCTACTTCAATGCTTTTACCGATTTCTTCCCGAAGCTCTTGAATTTCTTCTTTAGTTGGGAGGTATAGCTTATATTCACTGGTGAATAAGAATTCGTCCTCCGGCATGTATTTTACTATAAACTCGTCACGCTGGTAGGCTAACACAAGTCCTACAGTATTGTTTTCCCAATCAAGTTTGATTTCGTCGTCAAAGTATTTCTTGTAGATTAGCATTTGACCGATATTGCCAGAAGTGAGTTCGCCAATCTTTAGATCAATTAGAAAGTGGGATTGGAGTAGCCGATTATAAAAAACTAAGTCAATTCTCTGCTGATGAGGTCCGCCACCTATGCGATATTGTCTAGCCACGAAGGAAAAACCTTTACCAAGTTCAAGCATAAATTTCTCTATATTGTTGATTATTGCTTTTTCTAAGTCTGACTCAGAGTATGTAGACTTCAAATCCTTGGTGATAAATTCTAAAACGTAGTTATTCTTGATAAGATCTTTGGGAGAAGCGATTTTGTCCTCAATTTCCGCAAGTGAAAGCACTTTTTCTTTATTTATGCTAAGTGCTAGACGTTCGTATAGACCAGAATTAAACTCTCTTTCTAACTCCTCCAACTCCCAGTTTCTAGCTTTAGACTCACGTTCATAGAATATTCTTACTCGTTCATCTTTGATTTTAATCAGAAATAAGTAGTGACTCCAAGATAAATTCAATTTCCGCAAGTGAGCCTCATTTTCTTTGTAAATAAGGTAGAATTTGCGCATCCTTTCCAGATTATCTACTGAGTAACCTCTACTGTATTTTCGTTGAAGTCTTTTTGATAAATCACGAATTACCCCAGAACCATACTTTGCCTTTTCTGCACCTGCCTGTAGTTTATCGACTATTAACCTTCCTATTTCGAAGTTGGTTTCTACTAAAGTTGCGTTAGCTTCTATCAAAAGACTGTTTTTGGCGTTATCTAATAGGTTAGAAACTGCTATGAACAGGTCGTCGTTTAGTTTATTATTTAGGTTTTTCGATAGAGCATTATTGGACATACAGCTTTAGTTTAGAGGTATAAAAAATGTGATCAGATGAACTGCAAGTGACTTCTAAACAAAATAAGCAGATATGGCAAGTCTAGGCATATTAAACCAGAAATAAATTAGTCGAACTATTTATTCTGACATTATAAGTTTTTATCATCACTATGAACTTTAATATTAGGTATTTAGAATCTAGTATTATTAATCTTTTTTTGGAGCTTTCAAATGGGAAAAAATAAACGTTCTGAAGACTCAGATATAAAAGATCTAAAATTCCTCTGGAGGGAGGATATTATAATAACCCAAGAGGTAGAATTTCCGGAGAGAATGCTTGTGTTTACGTCGCTGGGGTTTGGCAGTCCAGTGATTACAGAGTGGGGGTATTTTTATTTTACTCAATCGAAGGTTGTAAATCGCTTGATAAATGAATTTGAATTTTCGGGATATACTGATAGAGCAGGCGAGTTTTTTAAACTAAGGTATTCATATAAACAAAGAATAGGTTTTTTAGAGCTCTTTAGTAAGATTGAATAATTAGAAGTACTAACAAGTTGAATCAAGTTCCGATTCCTTGTTAGTTTTTTCATTAGACTATCCCTGAAGGATAGTTTTTTGTGCTAAAAGCAAATAAATTCTAAGTATTTCTTATACTTATATCATTATTTATAGCAAGTTGATAATTGAACTATTAGTATGTTTTTAATTGTTATAATTTTGTCGAATTATTTATTTTGACGTACTAATTTATATGTGCTAATAACTTAATATTATCAGGTAAATGATTCTTGATAATGTCTAACAATTTAGAGGTCAAAATGAGTAAGCAAGATGCTTGGAAAGCTTTTGATGTAAATAAAACTAACGAAGACTGGTGGGGTAAACTTGATACCAAAAATAGTGACATTCTCGGCAGAAACGTTCCTGATTTTAAAGAGAACATTCAGCCGTCTGATGTTTTCCCCCCAGATCTTTTAATCTTTTCTTCAATAAGGTATGGCAAATCGATTGAATCTAAATGGGGAGGATTGTTTTTTACATCAATTGACACTCTATCTTTTGAAGACTGTAAGTTTTACTTTACAGGATTTACATCTGACAGAGGCAAGTTTTTTAAATGTACTTATAGCTTTACTAGCAAAATTGGATCTATAGAATTCACAGACTATAACTAGTATCTAAACTTTACTAACAAGTTGAGCCATCAAACCCGCTCCTTGTTAGTTTTCTGATTAAGCTATCCCTAAAGGATAGTTTTTTGTTAAAAATCTATATTTTAATATCTAATCATGAAAAAAACCACTACTGTTAGGAAATACGGTAGTGGTTTTGGCTTTTATCATTTAATTAATTTAAATGTAAAGAGTTTAGAAAATTCATTTTCACTTAGTGCAATGGCAAACTGATCAAAAATTGTACTTCTCTTTAGCCTGGTCGCTTTGTTCGGATCGCTAGTCCAGAAGATATCTTTGCCTTCTTTGTTAATAGTGTAGTAATATACGGATGCAACCGGTGCTTGGCAATTCTGACTTACAATATTATACTTGATGCATGAGTAAAATTGTTAAAACAGAAAAGATAAATACACAAGTAATAATTGCTGGGGCTGGACCTACTGGTCTGATGCTAGCAAATCAACTCGAAAGATTTGGAATCCAATACATTTTAATTGATAAAAAACCTTCTACTGTACCTGAATCTAGGGCTATGGGTGTACAAGCTAGAATTTTGGAATTTTATGAACAGTTAGGAATTGTGGATAAGGCTTTGGAGCAAGGTAAGCCAGATTCACGCGTAGAATTTTATAAAGGAGATACAGCCTTAGCCACTCTTAACTTTGATAATATCAATATAGAAAATACCAAATATTCTTTTATTTTTGGCTTAGAACAAAATAAGAATGAAAAAATTCTTTTGAGTAATTTAAAAGCATTAAACTCAATATGGTTTGACACAGAAATACTAAAGGTAAGTAAAAATACCGAAAAACCTTCTATTGTAGTAAGTAGTAATAATGTAAAAAAGTTTGAGATCAGTGGTCAATACTTAGTTGCTTGTGATGGTTCTAGAAGTATAGTCAAAGAGAGTCTAGGCTTAGATTTTGTGGGAAAAAGATATGAAAATGATTTTATGGTGATGGATATGTTTGGTGAGTTTCCTGAAAATATTGGAGATATTACAGCTACTGTAAAACAATCAACTCTATCTCTGAGTTTTGCTCTTAAAGAAAAAAATAAATACAGGTTGTTCGTGTCTGTGCCAAGTAAAGAAATATTAGAAGAAACTGAAGATAAAGCAGTTGAATTAGCTTTAAATAATTTTCCTAAAGGCTTAAAAATCGATCGAGTTAGCTGGTTCTCCTATTATCAGGTAGGTTGTAAGAAATTAGATAATTTTAGATTAGGTAATGTTTTTTTTGCTGGCGATTCTGCTCACATTCATTCTCCTGCCGGAGGTCAAGGTATGAATACTGGTATAGGGGATGCTGTTAATCTTGGTTGGAAGTTAGCTTATACTCTCAAAGGTAAAGCCCAAACTAACTTGCTTAATACTTATAACGAAGAAAGAGAGAGGTTTGCTAAAGGTTTATTAAATACCACGGATAAAGCTTTTTCTACATTGGTTTCACATCATTGGCTAGCACGTTTTACACTTAATTATGTAATTGTTGTGGTAATCTGGGTTGTGAGTAATATTAGACCAGTACAGCGAGTCATCTTTAGAAAAATATCCCAAGTTGGATTGAGTTATAAAGGCTTATCTATGAGCGATGGTAGTGTTGCTAGTTTTTCTGGTGGTGATCGTATGCCTAATGTTATGACTCTTGATGATGAAGGACAAGAGGTAGAATCGATTCAAATACTCAAAAGCACAGACTTTTCAGGTTTTTATGTTGGTGAAACTGAACCTAAAATCAAGTATGACTACGAAATTAATTGGTATAAAATAAAAGCAGATTCAGCACGAAAACTAAATCTACCAGATAAGTCATATTTTATTGTTAGACCAGACATGCACATCTCAAAATGCGGGTTGGTCAGTGACTAGCTTGCTGTTAAGAGTTAGTATTGAATTTTTATAGACTTAAAAAATTTTCTTAAGTTAGTTTGCTATACTCCAAATCCTTAAGTGAAAATACCTTTCGCTGCTTTATCTTCTGACCGCTGGCTGTTAATTCAGTAAATTCAAGCTCAACCCTAGGATTTGAGGCGTCTGTAGTCGTGTCAATACTATATCCTAAATCTACAAAAATGCTTTGCGGGTCAATAACGCTTATGCTTATCTCAGGTTCGTGTTTAGCCGTGCCATAGGGGTAGCGATGCTCTCTAACTACGAATTTTCCATAGCTAAAATTCTTGCCTTCAGCCCAATTAGTCATGCAATTAAAAGGTGAGTGTGTTAGATTACGATTGATTTTGCATATTTCTAATACTTTCTGATCTATTTTGGTCAAAAGCTCATGAATATAAGTTTCTAGAAGATCAGTTTTGTCGTTGCTGCCATGTGATTCTTGAATTGATGCAGGGCTTGTACCTTGAATAATCTCCTCAATATGCATAGACAAACTATTCTCTAATTCGAGCTTAGGAATACTCAATGCTTCTGCAATATCCGTAATTGTGATTTGCGTATAGTTGGAATGAAGTACACTATCTAGTATTTCTTTAGCAATTGCTCGAAAGTTTTTTTCTATATCTGTATCTGGAGTATTCTCTACTTCACTGTGTTTGATTTTTAGCATTGCCTCAACTAAATCATCATATCTCTGGTCGTAAAATAAATCGTCTGCATCAAGTGCTAAGTCTATCTTTGCTAAACTTATAGCTATTCCTTCACTTTCTAAGCCCTTAGATAATTCTTTAATTCCATTAATTAAATTTTTGGGCTCTACTTCGTTGTTATCTATTTTGACATTTAAGTTGGTTAGCCAAGTTTTTAGGTCTGTCATATTTTTTAGAACCTCTTTTTTTAGAAAAGGATAGTTTTTTACTTTCAAGTCATTTTCGCCTAGCGGTCTGCAAAGCTGAGTAATTTTTTCATTTACTTCACTAATTACTTGTTTAACTACATTAGAACTTGATTGTTGGCTACTCCCATTAAATTCAGTAAGAGATTTATTTAGAATTGACGATTTTGATTCATAACTTAGTTCCTTCCAACCTCGTAAACAACTCCAAGAATCTTTTTGAACTTGATCAAGCTTATCAATCTCACTATTTAATTCCTCTGGTAAATCCATAAGTCGCGATACGTGGTAGACACAGATACCTGTTTGTTGTATTTCTTTTACAAAATCAGTTAAGATTTGATCTCGTTGATCATCTTTTACATGAGTGTTCTTTTCTGTATATGGCTTGTCACCGGGGTATTTTGGTCTAAAACCAAACGCTTTTGTTTCGTCTACTTCTTGGGTCTCTGTCTTCTCGTAGTGTAGTGATAAATAGCTTGTATCAAGATTCTTTTTTGCACCTAAAACTAAACTAATATAATAGGTCTCTTGAATATTTCCATTTTCTACTTTGTATTTAAACTCAATAGAATCATCATTGATTTTATTTGATTTGCTTGACAAGCTTACAGCAGAATAAGGATTGATAATAGTGGCTGGAGATTCAAATAAATTTTTGACTGTAGTTGCTACCTGCTTAGATAGATTTTTATTAGACTCAAAGTTCATATGCTTAAGTTAATGTAGCACATTTGACCAATTATGACAAACACTCCAAAGAACTTTTTACCTGAGCTTTAATATATTATTTGAGTTACAAAGTAATTCTGCCTCCCACTCATCTATTTTGCTACCTTCTAGGTTTTTGATATAACTTACAAAATCAACCTTGTAATTCAGGATATACTTCTTATCTTCGGCAATCCTTTCTAAAGGATATACTCTTATGTCGACATCATTGATCTTACTATTTTGAATCAAATCTAAAACATCTTGTAGCTGAGTTTCGTTATTAATTATATGTGAGTATTGCCTCGATAGAATAGAATAATTTGATTCGTTATAGTATTTTGGATAGTTGTTTATATAACCTGACCAATTGGTTATATCTAACTCTAGACAGTAGACATTCTTTGTTAGTGGTATATTATAAACTCTTTTTTGTTTGTTGGAAATCTTTATAAGATTAATATCAGTCGTGCCAAGGGTATAAGAATAACCGCTTCCTAGATATTGTTGATCTTTACCTAGAGATGAGGGGGAGTAATCAGTAATCCCTAACTTATTAGCGATTTCTTTTATGAGAGAGGTAAGTATGTAAGGGTCATCATTAACTAAAACACTGCTTATGATACGCTTCTCCTCAAGGTTGTTGGCATTAATATTATAGAGTTTGGTATATTCGAATAGTCGGATATCTTTTTCACCAAATAAAATATTTTTGGAAGCATTTTGCAATAAGTTAGTGTATAGATTGTTTTGTACAAATTTTGTGCTTGGATTTGGTGGGTTAAGTAATTTGAGGTCTGCTTCAGCTACGAAAGGTCGACTTATACATTCTAGGAAACCATAATCTAAGAACACATTCTTAAGCTCACTGAGACTTTCAAATGACTTATCTGAATTAGTTAAATTATGGGTGGTAAGTTTTTGACTGGCTAGACTGTCGTATCCTATCAGCCTAGATACCTGCTCTAAGACGTCTTCTTGTGTATAAGCAGGTTGGTAAAAAATATTTGGGTAGAGTCGAACACCAGAGTATTTACCAATAATTTTTAATTTTTGAATGACAATTTCTTTCCAGTATTCTGACTTTTGGGAGTCTAAGCGGCTAGAAATATAATCCATATCTACCTTAATACTTGCTTTTGAATGAGTTTCTAGTATTTTTGTAGCAATCTGTAAAAAGTTATCTTCTTTGTTTATTTTATAGGCTTTACATAACTCAGGATCTAAATAGTTTAGAACTGAACTTATGCTGAACTTAAGTTGTGATTTGTATAGGATATCTATAAGTCTTACTAATACTACAAATTGCAAAGTAATTTGAACTTTCCCTGCCCAGATGCGAGCTGCCTCAGAACGATAGTTTAGTTTGAAGCTGGATCTGGCAATATTTTCATTAGGGAAATTAGCTATCTCGACAAGAATTTGCATATCTTTTTCTGTAGTTTTAGTATGATTAGAGCCAGATATACCTGGTATAGCTATAACTTCTTCTTGTTGCTTGAGAACACTTACTCCTTCAGGTATGGCAATATTTTTCAACTTACCTAGACCTTCGAAGTGAGGGCTTTCAGTAATTTTTGAAATTTCCCAATTTAAGCTATTTTGATTTTGGTTAAGTTTAAGAACTTGAGCCTTACTAAAAAAATGACTAGGTTGTCCTATGTCGTGTAGTAAATAATTTGATAAATCCGCAATACCACCAACAAGGTTGTTCTTGGTTAAAAACATTCTAGCTTGTAATTGGTGAGGTAATAAGTAGTGTTTATCAAACTGTAAATCGAAGAGAAAAAAGCTGTTAGAGTAGCTGTTTCGGTCGGAAAAGTTAACTTTGAGCTCTTTATTACCCAGCTCTGCATAATTAAGAATAGTTTCTGCAAGATGTGTAGGGTCAAGCAATTTCTGAGCAAAAGTGGTAAGTAACTCAGGTCTTTCTAAGCAAGTAGCAATTTCTAAAGCAAGTCCTAAATGATTGCCACAGCTAGAAATTTTATCTGCTAGGTATTTGATATCAAAAATGGTATCTTCAGGAAAGTACTCAGGTAAGATAGAGCAAATTGACTGACCTAATACTTGCTCAGGATTTATATCTTTATCCAAGACAAGTTGTTCAATTTCCCAAAGACCGCTACTATCTTCTGTCTCAAGAAGAAGTTCGCTCATACCTAGGCACATTCCTTGTGATTTATAGCCACGCATTTCTCTTTCTTGGATGCTACCCATAGCTAGTTCGGTACCTACTGTTGCAACTACAACTAGTAATCCGTTTTCGCTATTCGGAGCTGCAGAAACTATCTGAATCTGCTCTTGATTGTCTCCTAAATCTAAATCAAAAATTTTTAATCTGTCAGCGTTTGGGTGTTGGCGTAAGTTTTTTATTCTTCCGATTTTGACTTTGCCAGCATAATAGTCAGTAAGCTCTAATACCTCTTCCACTTCACCTGACTTTATGGTAATGATATTTTTTAACTCTTCATTGCTGTATTCATTAAGGTCAATAAAGTCAGATAACCAAGATCGTAAATATAGCATAAAATTGAGTAAAATCAATTAAAAAGAACGGTAGTTGTAAGCCTTTGTCAAATGTAGAAACAACTTCCTTTTCACAAAAAAAGACGACTACAGGGGAGAGTCGTCAATTACCAGCGAATTGTTAAGGCAGCTGGATTGCTTGAATAAGCTAAAATTAAATCAATACTGTCAATATATAAAACTAGGTTGAGATGTCTATTTTTCTATGAAGATCAAGTTAAGTAAGTCTCCTTGAAAGTAAATTTTATTATTTCTTTGTTCAACTAGGCTTGATAAGTATAATTCAATATTGTCCACAATGACTTTGTCGTTCTCGTTGCGAGTTCGGTTGCTAGAAATCCAGGTTAGCCAATCTTTTAGATCCCCCTCATAACCTTTTTCTACTGACTTCATAAAATCTACAATCCTCCGAAACAGTTTAGGGAAAACCAGCTTTCCATTTACAGTTACTGAATCAATATCTTTCAGAGTAAATTCAGTGGTTGAATCTAGTTTCCAGACTCCTAAATCTTCTTTTCTAGCTTGAAAAGCAGCATCTCTCATAACTTCTCTGTGTTCAGAAGGTTGCGAAGAATAGGATATAAAATAAGCTGCGCCAAGTGTTAAGAGTTTATAGTTATAGGTTTTTTTAATTATTTCTGAGTTAGTATAGATCCATTTCTCATTATTTAATAGTTTAGCTTCTTGATGAGGTAAAACATAGGCAATAGGTCTACCGTAAATATCTAAAGAGTTAGTTAGAATCGCCCCTGGTATTTTAGGTGGTTTGCTTGCTACTACTCGACCTCCTTTGTATTGAATATCTTTAAAACCAATTAATTTAAGTAACTGCTTTCTAGCATTTATTCCATATGGTTGAGCTTTACCAGCATAGTGTACTTCTGGAGCATCAATACCTTCAAATCTGAGTTGTACACTTCTGTCTTTACTCTTTTTTATAAGATAGCCTCGATAGACATCTGCAAAGGCTGAATCGTCATCGCTAATAAACCGTAGTGAGTCACCGTCTGGAGATTTATTTTCGATAATAAAATTACCTGTAAGTAGATGATAGTATGGTGCGGACATACATATAAGCTATAATATTTATCTGGCACTGATTGTCAATTAACCTGTAATTTGCACAAAAGCTAATAATTTTAATAGCTTATTAATATGTCAGATGCACTTTCTTCGCTAGAATCACAAACATTTGAAATCATCGCATATGTTTTCCCTGGGACTATTTTTGTAATAGCAGTTTTTAATTTAGTTTTTGATGTGGCGATAAGTCAGATATTTTCTAATTTTATTTCTGTAATGTTTGCTGGTTTTATATTTGGTTTAGGTCTTCACTCAGTCTATAATCTAGTATGGAAATTGTTGAGACGCTCCAATACTAAAGCTGCTAGTTCAGAGTTGTATACTAAAGCAAATGACTTAATTAAAGAGAAGTATAATATAGACGATGCTACTAACTTGGAGCTTTATTTCGTTAAAGAAAGGATACTTGTCGACAGCACTCATGTAACTGAGTACTACAATCATCTTAGCTACCAAAAAATATTTAGTAGTTCCTTCGCAATTAATTGTTTTTTTATAGCTTTAGTGTTGTTGACTCGCTTTTTTACAACTGAGTTATTTATTAATCTAGACTCTAACTATATATACATTGCGCCAAGATTAGTACTACTTCTAGCTGTGGTATGCATTGTAGCTGGGGCAGTTTTTTTCAATAGAGCTAATTTTTATAGAGATTATCGAAATTCAGTTCTGAATGCCAATGTGCTGTTTAATTTAAGCCAAAATGACTTATGACAAAACTTTTCTTTGTTAACCATTTGATTAATACTACTGGACTACTCAGCTTTAACTTGGAAACTATTAAACTAGTTATAGCCTTGCTACTTTTGTTTGTGACAGTATTATTGACTTGTATCACAGTGATGTTGTTTAGTTATATACTTAATGTAAATAAGGATGATCATGTAGGGTATTTACCATCTAGCTTGAAAGCTGTTAAAGATCCAATTCGTCAAATTATTTCTATATATGTTGGAGAGGATAAGACAAAAGATTATACTCTAGTTGAGCCTGGGGCGGGGGCAGCTAATGTGAGCTATTTTTTGAGTCAAAAATATAAATGGAAACAAGTCTTAGCAATTGAAGACGAGATATCGCTGGTATGGTATTCAAAACTAAAAAATTTATTCAGGAAAAAGCCTGTTAGTCTAGTCAAAGCTAATATCTTTAATTACTCTTTTCCTACTAAAAGTGTTGTATATTGCTATCTACTGAGTGAAATGCTGGCTAAGCTGTACGAGCAAGGGCAGTTGGCGGGAAGTTTAGTGATTAGCTTATCATTTCCTCTAAAAAAAGCTGAGCCTACCGAGGTGTTTGAACTCTCTGGATTTCAAAAGTATTTGTATGTATACGATTTTAGATAAGAGTGAAATAGTAAAAATATAAGATAACTATGCTTAAATTTGCCAATTTAATTGACATAACAACCCAATAAAATAAAGGTTGAATATATGTTTAAAAACCTATCAAAATTAAGTGCAATAATTCTTACAATTTTTGGAATTATAGCTTTAGTCTTAATAATCGGAGGTGTAGTGGTGTTTGTTGATGTTAGTGACGGTGTTTACGATCTGTTTGCTGAAAAAGTAACTTGTAACAGATCTACTTTCTTTGTAAAAGATTCTATTAAAGCTACGCGTTATATTGATAACGAAAATGGTGATAATATGGCTGCAATAAATGACTTAGACGAAAATGTAATTACGCTTGATCCAGGTGAGTCCGATAATATATTTGCTAGAAACTCTACTCCGAACATAGATTTAGTTAAAGACTTAGACGACTGTTTTAGTAGTTATGAAATTAGCTTCTATAGATATTACTCAGAAGATACTATAGCTAGTAAAGCAGAGAAATGTACATATGATTCTAGCCAAGAGTCAAACTACAAATGTGAAATTGAGAATAATTAGGTTGCTATTGTAAAGATATAATCTGAGCAAAATTTGTACAGTCGCATAGCAAATATGTCAAATATCTTATTTGTAGACTTTAACGGCGTAAGATCCTATGACGATTACTGGAAAAGTCTAGCTTACGAAAACCATCCACTGCATCAATATAAGTTGCCAATTGAAAATCTTTTATTTTGTGAGAAAAAAGACTTAGTAAAGCAATGGATGCTAGGCAAATTAAGTAGTGAACAAATTCATCAAATTATTAGTGATGAGCTAGGAGTGCCATATCAAGAATTATTTGCTATCTTTGAAAAAGATTGTAGAAATATCGACATTTCTGAAAAAGTTCTAGCTAAAGTAGAAGAGCTTAAAAGTAAATATTACTGTATCTTATCAACTGGTAATATGGACTGCTTTGATAGATTTACTTTGCCTAGTAATCCACAATTAACAAAGATCTTTGATGAAATAGATAACTCACACAATTTAGGAATCTTAAAATCTACAAATAACGGTGAGTACTTTATGAATAAAGCTAAAAGCTTAAAAGTAAATATACATAATTGTGTAGTAATCGATGATTCTGTAAAAGTATGTAAAGTGTTTGAAGAACTGGGTGGACTAGCTATAAATGCTTATGGGGAAGAAGAAGTCTTAGCGAGTCTAAATAAACTAGCTTAGTGATGAACTTTTTGTGATTTAACTTTGTTTTTCAATTAATTTTGGTTAGTGAAGTTGGTTTTTTCATAAGATAATGATTGTTAGTTCTAAAAAATATAAGATTTATCTAATCTATATACTACCTACTCTAAGGGCTTGAAATTAGCAACTTGACAATATACATTGCTAATGTATTAATATCACTACTGTGTTGTAGATTATTTCTTAATACAGTCATTTTAAACTAATTTTTATATTACATATGTCTAACAACTTATTATCACTTATGGATAGCTTTTTTGATGACTATCGACCAATGACTACTAGTCAACTAACTAGAGGTTATTCCTCTGCTCCTGCAATCAATGTAAAAGAATTGGATGATAAATACGAGATCAAAATGGTAGCTCCTGGTATTGATCCTAAAAATATTAAAATTGAGCTAGTAGAGAGAAATTTAAACATTAGCTATAAAGCTAATAAAGAAACTGAAGGTAAAGAAGAAGGTACAATGCTTAGAAGGGAGTATCAACATTATAGCTTTACCAGAAGTATTGCTTTGCCCAAAAACGTAGATGAAGAATCTGTAGAAGCAGACTCAGATAAAGGTATACTAACAATACATATACATAAACTACCTGAAGCCAAGCCTAAAACAATCGAGATTAAAATTAAATAGCTGTCCTAAGCAGCACATATTTAGACCCCTCTTGAGGGGTTTTCTGTTTTTTTTGGTACAGAAGCGACTAAGTACTTTCAGTATTACTTTTACTATGTAAACAGCAGATAAGCTTTTGTGTTTGCCTAAAATACTTTTGTAGTATAAACTATACTCGTTTCAAAAATCAAAACAAAAACATAGCCTGATGTCACTTTTCGATTCTGCTAAGAGTTATGCTAATAAATTTCTCTTAGCTATTAAACATAAGCTACCAAAAAATCAAAAGACTACTTTAAAATATATCCTTGGCGGATTTATTGTGTTAGTCGGTTTAGTTGGGGGTTCAGTAGCTTACTATAATAGTATAAACTCTAGTACAGCTAAGGCTGTGGCTGATTGTTTGGCTCAAAATTCTGCAGTTATTAATTTTGCTGAAACTACTACTCCGTTTAATTCGAATCAATTAGTCAACAACATTAATCAATGTGCTAGTTCAAACATCTCCATAACCAAAACTACCCAAGAACCAAAAGTATTTAACATAGGAACTGAATATTACTATACAATAGAATTTGAAAATACTGGTACAGTAGATCTAAAAGAAGTAACTATCTCAGATCAGGCTAACTCTAATATTGAATTTGCTGGTAATACTTGTGAAACCACTTTGACAGATGTTAATGGAAGTGCAACCTTACCATTTTCTACTAA
>JBCDGH010000007.1:0-41599 GCA_038751365.1 Patescibacteria group bacterium
ATCTAATGTATCTGTAGCTATGATATTATTTGAACTATCTAATAGATTTACTGACCAGGTTGTAAAACCATTCTCAGTAATTTGTCTATCAAAGTCTAGATTATTATCTCTGTACAAACGACCTGAGATAGAGCCTTGGGGTTTTTCTTGCTCAGTAAATTTTGTGTTATAGTATCTGTCTCCATTAGCTCCAATATCAAAAGTAATACTGTTGGGTGGGACCAAAGTACCATATTCTTTACTACTATCAAAACCGTCATTACTACCTAGGTAGTCTAAGCCGTCGTCATATTCTGAAGGTTGAGTCTGAGTCAAAGTGTAATTTCCAGCTTTGACCTCTCCAAAATAAAAATCTCCTTCTTGAAATGATCCTATAGTATTTGAGCTAGTAAATGAATTGACTACTCTGTCTACGCTTTCATTTAAAATATTGATTCCAGTAAGTCTGTATTCCACTTCACTCAGTCGTATACAGTCAGTTGTGTTTCCGCATACTCCGTCTTGATTAATGTCTAGAAAAGTAGATCCGCTAACTTGGCTATTGAAAGCAAAGCCGAAATCTACCTCGGTGACGTTTAAACTTTGCGAAGTTACCTCGATAGTGGTTTCTAAGTTTCTGGTAGAGTCTGGATCTTCAAGTTGATAATAGCTTGAATTAGGGTTTATTCTTAGAGTGTATGTACCTAGTAGAAGACTGCCGAAACTATATTCTCCGTCACCATCCCCAATTTTTTGGTTATTACTATCGAATATACTAACAGAAGGTGAACTATTTAATTCATAATCACTCCCTCCATCGAAGGCATCGAAGAAGTCAAAATTATAATCTAAATCTTCATATACTGTTCCTGAAATTGACCCTCTAGGACTATATCCAAAATTTATATTGCTATGGTCTAAAGTTTTGTTTGGATCTGCACTTATTTCGATCGAAGCTTCTTTAGGACTGCTGACTCCGTCTGGATCATAAACTGGTATTTCGTCTACTATAGTTCTTATCGTATAAATACCTTCTGGAATATCTGAAAATTGATAATTACCATTGGCATCTGTAGTAGTTTGAGCCACTACGTTGTTTTGATCGTCAACTAACTCTATCGGTATAGATTCTAGCTCAGTTTCACCATTATCATATTGGTTATTGAAGTTAGAGTCAGTGTGTATTTTCCCAGAGATAGAGCCTTTATTTTGGTTATAGCCAAAGTCAATATTAATTCTATCTTTAACAGAATTACTAGTATCAACACTGATGTTTACAATATTTGGTGTAGCTACTCCATCAAAATCGTAACTAGGGTCTTGAGTAGCTTTGGACTTGACTACGTATGTATCGCTAGCTAAATCACTAAAGCTGTAATTTCCTTGGGAGTCAGTATTAGTTTGTGTGATTAAATTATTATTTGTATCATATAATTCAACTACAACGCTGGATAAAAGCTCTTCACCAGAGTCAAATTGATTATTTTGATTGCTATCTATCCATAGTCTACCACTGATACTACCAGAAGGAATTTCTACAGTACTTGTATTTGAGAGTACGCTAAGAGTATTACTATCAATTCTTCCCGTTGTGGTATTGTAATAAATGTTGTTGAGATTGTTTCCCTGGGTGTTGTAACTGAGTGAAAAACTACCTATAGGATCACCACTACCTGCGTCAGGTAGGTTTGTGTGTTTTACTCTAATAGCCGTGACCTCACCTATATTATTAGGGCAGTTTCCGCCAGTATAGCCTGTACACCAAACAATATCACCTGTACCTGTTATTGAATTACAAACTGGTGAAGTATTTCCATTTTCTATATTTTTGGGGTCACATGGATCTGGAGGTATTGTACTAGGATCAGCTTTTGTTACAAACAGTGTTTGGTTTGAAGTCTGGTTTAGTGTAACTCCTGTAAGGGTGATGGTGCCATCAAAGTTACTACCTCTAAAGTCACTATCGTACGGTAAAACATCTATAATGTCAGTGTCTCCAATTGGATTTGAAGTTTGGTTAGCATATGCTATTGTATAGCTAACAGACTCTCCAGTGTTTATTGTAGAATCAGAGGTTGATTTTTGAATGTTGAAGCTGCCAGTATTTTCGACAATATATCTTGTTAGTGAGCAACTACCGTAATTAAAGCAGCTAGAGCCATACTGCTCAAAACCCTCGGTAATATTTATTTCAGCTAAATTTTCTAGCTCAGTCTCGTTTGGTGTAAGTCCGCTAATGTAAGTATCATATAGCAAGTAATTACTCTCAATACCTGAATTATATGAAACATTTGGAATCTCCCAAGTTATATTAGTTTGTTGGGTTGTAGGATTAACCACTACTGAAGTAGGTTGAATTGTAGTTTCATTCCCCCCATCAACAACTACTCTTGAGGTATTTTCTATGTAGGTAAGATGTTTAGGTAAAACATCGGTAATCGTAACTGTAGTAGTGGGGTTATCTTGAACAAATCTTTCGACATTAAATTCTATTTTGTACTTCATTTCTGTATCAGCACTAGCTCTATGTCCTATCCATCTACCAAATCCAGAGCTATTATCGAACTCTTTTATTATTAGAGGTCTTGAGGCTTGACCTTCCACATCTACCCTGCCAGCTAAAACATAACCAAAATCTTGATTCTCTAGGTCGATTGGTGATACTGCCCACTCTTGATTTTCGATTTGATCTGCATAACCAAGCCCATAGTTTTTGACTTTAGTTCCATCATTACCAGTAGTGATCCTCAATCCAAAATTCATCATATATTGAACTTCTACACCTGTGGTAGCTGGTACATTTGGAATTCTTAACCTTACTTGGTTGATAGCAGATACTCCTCCTGGTACAGTATTAATGTCTGAGTACCAAGTATTACTACTATCTTCGCAAGTAGTGGTACGCTGTAACTCTTGAGTTGACCAAGATCCCACACCATATTCTACAGTATAGCTAAAATTACTTGGTAAGCTAAAATCTTCTTCAGAATACACCAATAACCCAACACTTTGATCAGTATTCAAAAAGTTGTATCGTTTACTTGAATCTCCGTAGTTCTTAGCACCACCCGTTATAATATTTGAATTTAGGTTGTCAAAATTATCACAGAGATACAGATTGGTAACAGGTTGGAAACTAGTATGGCTAAATTTTACATGAGATCTATATTCGCTGTTTTGGTAACCATAGCCTGCTTGAGGGTATAGATAAAAATCATCAAATGGCTCGTCACGTACTACTGAGTCGTTACTCTGCTTATACATCCCAGTGTGGTATTTGCTAAACACTCCGTCATAATTTTGTACAGCATCTAAATTAAAAAATAGATCATTATTAAAAGTTGGCTCAGTACTGCTTAAGTAATTAGATACCCCAGATACCGAGTCAGGATCAAAATTTACTGCTTCTACTTTTAATTGTTCAGAAGTACTAACATCGCTAAAAGGTAGCCAAATAGGTATAGTAATTGGGGCAGGATTATCTAAGCCATCATAGTCCAGATTATCTCCAACAACTTCTTTGAGAGTTACTATTATATCTTCACCAGCAGAAGTCTGAGTACAATTTAAGTCGATTGGACCTGTAGCATTAAATAGAAAATCACAATTACCGTTCAAAATAGCATTATTGGGATTACCACTAACGAAATCAAGTTCTACAGGAAAACTTATACCACTACCACTTAGATCCAGTGGCTCGTTTCCTTGAAGTCGATTTTTGTTTATATCGTAGACTGCGTTTATAAAGTAGCCGTTTTCATTATTGATATTTTCTCCTATTGATTGATTTGATGAAGAACTAAGTGCTTGTAAGTCCATTTCTGGTCTGACCGAATTGATTACTGATATTGAGTTAGACTGAATGTCGGAAGTTAAGTTGGAAGTTACACTTGCATTAGTAGAAATATTAGTATTATTAGCTAACTCACCACTTACTTTAGCTGAAACTGGTACAGATATATTGGTACCTGCAGGAAGATCCCCTAAATTACAAACAATTTTTCTATCAGTTTTATTGCTAACCAAAACAGATCCAGTACAGGCGCTTGGCAAACTATTCCATCTAAGAGGTAAAGTACCATCTCCTTCAGCTCCGGGTATATAATCGAATTCATGAGTTACGGTAAGGTCCTGCGCATCTGAGTCATTTACACTTATATCCCATCTAAACACTACAGTATCATCATTCCTCACATAGTCATCAGTAGCACAATAGTCATCTCCGGCACTAGGTGCAGGGCCACAAGTTCCAGTATCAAAAGGTGATTTTCCAGTTTCTTCGACTACAAGGTTGATAGCTAGAGTAGGGGGGTTAGCTCTGGCTATACTATTATTAAATAAATAAAAAAGTATAAAAATACTAAATCCGCTTAGTAGCAGAATTAGAGTAGATAAGCTTATTCTGCCAATGAATTTCCGATTGTAGCTAAACATATTTTTGTTTTTGTTCGAATCAAATAATCTCAATTCGATTCTTAAAATTTCTTGGCAACAGTATAGCAGGTATATTCAGCTAAAGCAAATCATACACAAATTCTCAGTTATTGGAGAGAAATAAATGTAGTCCAAAAAATTAATTGGACAGTGAGCGAAAAGTATGCTATGTTATAATTTGTTGAGCAGGATTGTTCTACTTGAGTTTTAAATCAAAACCTATTTTTGCGACTGAATTTAAAGTTGCTTCGGCAGGATTAAATTGATTATTTTGTTTTAGTAATCAGCTTACCCCTGCTGATCAAAATAAAACAGTATCGTAGGTGGTAAGGTTTAAGAGTATGAAGATTTATAACGGAACTACTCACCAAATTAATTTCTATTCCGAGAGTCAAACGACTCTCGTAGGCAGGAAGCTCGTTGTAAAAGAGGGGGAAAAGCCTCTCTACTCTCTCTCAACAGGAGAGAAAGTACTCGGTTGTGTCAAATACGACTCAACTACACCTGAAGGGCTTAAAAAACTACCATTTATGGTAGTTGGAGCGCAAAAATTTAAGGAGGTAGATCCACTGCCTCCCGGGTACGATTTATACATCGTATCCAATATATACCGCTCAGCGGTACAAGCCAACGGAGGCGATACTTCCAAGCTAGGTGTCGTCTCTGGAGTTGTAGGTGACTCCGAAGGCAGAGCTTGTGGCTGTCTAAAAGTAGCAGTAGGCTGATTTCTTGGATAGGTTGAGTAATCCTAATTACTCCCTATCCCTATATCATACAAGCTATCTCTAAAGGATAGCTTATTGTTTGGGCTATGATTGCTAAGATTTTTTCTTAAGTTTGGGTTTACTGTCTTTCTTAAGCTCTGCTTTTTTAGCTTCGAATTCTTGGGTGAGTCCTGCTTCAGCAATGAACTCATTGATTTGAGTATGTAGGTTTTTGTTGTAAGACTCTTTCACACATTTATACAGAAAGTTTTTGAGGCTTTTATCTAGTTTCACCCCATTAATTTGGTAATTTGCCACAGCATCAATAAATTTAAGATGATTTTCATCATAGGCAAAGCAATTGTATACTTTAAAATCATGATTGTGGTGCTTATCCTCTAAAAGTGTGTAATATTTTGGATATTTAGACTTGGCTTGTTCGTACCTCAACATACATTTATCAGCCAGCATTTGATTAATCTCTTTAACTTTTTGTAACCTCTCTGACTCTTGCTGATGTTGAGTGATAACAGCCTGTCTAAATTTATCAAAGCCTTCACTGCTATTTGTATCAAACTCTCTATAAAAAGCATTTTTGCCCTCATAATCTTTACCAAGTTTGATAGTACCTTTGCTGTTACCCTCGTTTAGTTTAAGCACTATGTCTCTTGTTCGAAACCCGTCTATGTATTTTTCATCGGTTCCTAAAAAAAGACGTTTAGTGAAATTTGGAGATCCCGTGACCTCTGGCTGAGTATTTAATACAGATATATGATATTTTTTCTTGTACCAGTGCGAAACATCCCAGATTGTTAGTATACCTTCTGATACCAGCTGATTCATCGCCTCCTCTTTCTGGTTTTGGATATTTTTTACTTGGTTTAATCGTTCTTGTTCTGTCTTGTCAGCAGCTTTTTGAGTTTGGATTTCTTGAAGTACTTTTTGTCTACCCCCAGGATCAAAAACCTTGTCTTGGATTTCTTGCTCATTATTAATTAGGGCATAGATCTCTTGAAGTAGCTTGCTTTGAATAGCCTTAACCACTAACTCCTTATGTTTGGAAATCCAACTAGATTCTAACTCTCTTTTCCATTTAGCATATTTACTATCTGAATATCTACTCGCCATTGTATTAGCAATATCATGTAAGGTATTTTGGCTAAAGTCTGGTTTTAAGATACTAATATTTAAGTTATTTAAATCACCTGAATACTCGCTAAGTTTATGCTCTCGAACAAATTTTGTTTTGTGCTCCTGATCAAAAGTTTCTAAATCTGGATACGTAACACCGATTTTATCTTGATCATCAGACGTACATTCAATAAGATTAAACCTATCTACTTTTACTTTTATAGTTCGATACTCTGCTGGTACTTCTACCCACTCCGAAGTTTCAAGTTTTTGCCAGCTAGATGGCTCTCGAGTCATTTTTTTTCTTTTAACTTCAGTTTCTTCAGAGGGATTTTTAGGATCAAGTTTATAGTAAGTTATTTGTTTTCTAGATTCGGAATTTTCCTCGTTTAGTTCCAATTCCTTATAAAATTTATTGAATAGTTCAGAATGTATATTTTGTTGCTTTTGTCTTTCTACTTCTCCCAAGTAATTTTTAATTAGCTGATCTATGACCTTTTTGTACGAAGTGAAGTTTTTTTGGTCTGGGTTATTATCACTATTATAGGTTTTTTTAAATAAAATATCCCCATTATTATTAGTTATGGTTACATATTTGGTATCAAAATACGAGATATGACTCAGATTGGTGTCATGAGCTAACTTAATTTCAGTAGTTAATTTAAAATACTCACTACCAACCATTGTGCGTTGCCTGTATTCGACATCTAGCTTTTGTATTTGCTCTGGCTCAAAACCTAAGTCTTGGTACTGGGCAAATTGCTCTGGTTTAGAACTGTCTGTAGGTATTTTATTCAAGCTTTCTGGTGGCAAATGATTAGCTATTTCACTTAGGTTAGTGTCTAAAGATGTTTGGGTATGAGTATCAGTTTCTTCGGAATTTGTATTTGCTACTTCCTCATCTGCTATATTGACACCTTGGTTTTGTATCTGTGCACTTTCGTAAGCCTGTCTGATCTGACCCTTCTTTTGAGCTTCGATTTGAATATAAAAAGGTTTTAGTAGATTGTATAGCTTCTCATTTAATTTTTTTAGCTTTGGAAGCTTGATATCTTTTTTAATAACTTCTTTGGTAAGTTCTAATAAATCAATATTTCTAGCTTCATCTAGCTCTGCAAGTACAGCTTCAATTTGTGCTGCGGTTAAGTTAGGATCGGTTTCTTTTTCTAGCTTAATGTCTGATATTCTATTAATGATTAGCTCTACCTCTTTGAGCTTTTGCTGTAGAAAGTTTTTGCCCTCGAATTGTTTGTTTGTGTTTTTTTCAAAATCCATACTTTTGATTTTCAATACCTATTATTTCACATAAATATTATTGGGGCAAAGTCAGGTAAAATTAATTATAAATAGGTTAAAAAATAACTTTTGACATTAGGTATTTTTTGTGCTATGATGAAAAGGCTTGAGATACAATACCGTATCTAGCCAAATTTAAATGAGGTTATAAGAATGGAAAGTTCTAACAAAGGAATTGTCTGGGCGACCTTAGCTGACTCTTCTGTCAAAAAGTTGCAGGAAGTTATCAAACTCCCTCAGGGTTTTAACCCCCCAGAGCACTTTCATGTAACTTTATATTTTGGAGTTTTTAAAGCTCCATACGAAAATCTTATAGGAAAAAAAGTCAAGATTTCGATTTCCAAGTACTGCTATAATGAAAATGTTATAGCAATCCCAGCAGATCTCACTGGAACGGGGCTAAAGTCTCAGAACGAGGTACCCCATATTACATGGGGACTTGCAACGGGTATCAGCCCAGTGGAGAGCAATAAGATGTTAGCAAGTGCACACTTCAATGAGACCATACCATTGACTGAGGTTGATTTAGAAGTTCAGTTTCTCGAGTGGAAACCGAAATAGTCTTATTACAGATTGATTATGAGTCTGTATAAATAAATTATAATACAAACTGTTGTAGCTTTTTCCGCTCCAGTTTGTCCGTTTCATTCAGTCTGCCCTAAAGGCAGATTTTTTGTTTTGTAATTAGCTATAATAAAAAGCTATCCTTTAGAGATAGCTTAATCAGAAAATTAACAAGGAACTCTTTTATTCAACTTGTTAGTGTGTAGTATAGAAATTGTATCTTGATGGTACAAACTTATTCAGCTTGATGATAAACATTATCATACTTCAGTAGCATTTCACCCCAACTACTCTCAAAAACTGGTAGTTCTGGATCTGCTATTAACGCATATCTGCTCCAGCTCTCTAAAGCTTTTAACCTTTCCAATTTTCCTACATCCGTATGAGGATTGATAGAAGGGCAGATTGGTTCTTTACCTGGACTTTTACCAATAGAGGCGTAAGCAGTCTTAAGTTCATAGGAATTCTCGCTGTCTTCTTTTTTGAAGTAGATTGTTATTAACGATGTTGGTTTACCTACTCCAGATGAGACATGTGTAGGGCTTACCCTACCTCTTCTGAATTGAAATTGTGTGATTTCTGTTATTTCGACAGGATTTTCTAACTCGATTAAGTTTCCTATGCCCCACATTCCATATTCCGAAATCAAATCAATTGTTGCTCCTTGATTTTCTGTTTGGTGAGGGTTTGGTTTAATTTTTGCTGTTGCTACTGCTAGCAACTGAATAGTAATCTCAGGGTGAGCTTGTAAATGTTTCCAAGAATCTTCGTAGATATTTAAATCAGATCCGTCAGCGAACTTTAGTACGTTAATCATCGAATTTTTCTCCTAGTTCCTAGTAGCTAAACTGCAGTAAAACAATATTTTGCTTTACACCACCCAATATAAGCTCAAAATTAAGTTTTGGTCAAAAAATACGACTAGCCCTTTAGTTGAGTGTGAAATGCTAGGTTAAAAAATAAGTTTTGACATTAGGTATTTTTTGTGCTAACCTACGGCTAGGTTAGATAGTTTTATATAGGATTTTGAAGAGGTTTTGAAATGAAAAATTCTGAATCAATTGTTAAGTCAAACAGATTGTATTTAGGAGTACCCGCAGTTTACAATGATTTTGAAGGAGAAGAGTATAACAATGATGTATTGTTTTTAGTTCCTAGAGATCTGGAGTATATGACTCCGCTAGAAATGTACAATAAAATGATCCCAGATAACTATTTTTACTTTTACGATGCTGACGGAGAGCATTCCGGCAGCTGCTATGTTAATCTAGATGGTCTATTCGTTGCAGAAAACGATCAAGTTAGAAGCCTCATTGATCACTCCCATTATGGGATCACTAACAATCTTACCTACAAGGTAATCCCCAAACTTAAAACATAATATCTAATTAGCCCTCGTGTTTTTTCACAGGGCTCTTTTGTTAGACTTATTCGCTAACTGATCTTATAGCTAATCGTTTAATCTGGAGTGTGATGTGACAAGCTGTAGAAGTAAATTTATTCTTTAGAAAATTTTTTTGGGATTTGAAAATAGTAAGCGCAAAAAAAGACAGTTAATCAAATAACTGTCATGTAAAAATAGGTGCAACTAGAATAAGTAGTTGAAATTGGCAAATAATTTATTTGATATGCCAGTGTTGTGAATCGTCATTCACATCGCATTCTATTGCAGCGATGTCATTGCCGGTATCAGATAGACACCATGCGGATGAGCCTTTCATTTCAACAATGTCAATTCTATTTCCTATATCACCATTTTTCAATATCCTAAAAGTGAATTGTTTGTTCTCTGTTAAGTAGGCAGAGTTGTTTCTGCCGATACTGATATAATTTTTCCTTTGAGATCTTTGCCTAATGGACAGCGTGGGGCTGTCTGGGAAGGAGTCTTCAAATGAAAAGACTAGACCAGCATCAGAAGAACTACAGTTTCCTGGGTAAATCCCGTTGCTCCTTGTGCTCGAAAGAGAAAGACATTTACCAGTAGCTGAGTTTACAAGTTTGTAACTTTTATTACTTCTTGCATGCGCAGGTAAACTGAGTGCAGTCAAAATTAAAGTAAACAAAGCAAATGATTTGATCATTTTTTTACCAATATGGTGGACTTACTAAGCAATGTTATTTACCACTCAGTATGCTTAATACACCATACTAAACAAAACATGTCAAACAATAAATTTTGACAATAACACCGTTATTTTTGATTGATAGTGGCTTTTTAGATCATTCGCTATATTTCCTACTCCTCCACTTCTCGAGTAGGTTTTTAGCTATATCTTTATTCGCAGATTTGATATTGGAAGTGTTGATAGATATTGGTACGATTTTCACTACACCATTTTTGTTTTCTACAGTGGTTATGTTGTACTTACTTATTAATTCTTCCAAAAACTCAATTTCTATATTCGCAAATTCAGACCATAGTTGCATACTTATCGGCTCTACTGCTTCAGCAAGATAATTCAAATAAGGTCGATCTGATTCAGTAATGTCAGTTTCTAAAATTTTGCATCTATTCCAATTTTTATTAGGTTGCTCTGTCATAATTAGTTACAATATTTATCAAACACTTTTCTCACACCTTTAATAATCCTCTAAAACCTCTTGAGCTGTAGTAAGAATCGGCACCATTATGATAGATAAATACTTGACCATATCGGTAATCGCCAAACAAAGCTCCACCTAAATCTCTTATTCCTCTTGGAGTCTCGATCCAACTTGAAGTTTTTGTATCAAATTGACCAAATTCTTGTAAAAACCGATATTCACCTTCATTTAACAATTCTATACCTATTCTTTTGGCTTCATCTAAAACACTACTTATAGGTTTAAATTTTTTTCTAGCCTCTAAGACTTTGTTGTCATAACATAGATTTCGACGACCTGCTGGGCTTTCTTTTGAGCAGTCAAAAAATATGTATTGATTTGATTCTTTGTCATATTTAAGTAGGTTTGGCTCACCTCCAGTCTCCTCCATTCGATTTAAAATAGATAATTTACTAGGGTTTTGAAGTAATTTTTTACCTACATCTTGCCAACTAAACTCTAATGACAGTTTCTTATTGGTATTAAACCTCTTCTCAAATGTATTGAGCAAGTCTTCGATTTTAGCTGAAGGTAGGTTAGTCATTTTTCTATATTATGTTATAAGCAAAAGTCTTGTTTACATTTGTATATCAATACTGCTTACATCACCAAGTCTGATAGATTCTAAAGTATCTGGGTTATAGGAGTTGTACATCAAGGCAATTAGTTGCTCCGTGTTTAGGAGATCAATTTTTAGGTCTAAAGATCCAATTCTAGAAGCAATCTGATCCACTCTACCCATGAGTAGTTTACGATTACGAATAAAATCTTCTTGTTTTTGTTTAATAATTCGAGTAGGATTAAGAGCTCTAAAAAACCTGCCGAACAAACCGTCCTTTAGTGATACTGGTTCATATCCTACTATAACGTAGAACTCTTTATCCATGATGTTTACTTCTCGAAGCATTTCTTTGATATACTCAATATACTCTTGCATTTTTACCCTTAAAAGGTCGTTTGTTTGTTGATCTTCAAGTTGTTTTAGTTTCTCTATATAGGGGTTTAAATCTAGGCGGCGGCTTTGTACGAGAATTTGAATCGGGAACTCAAGCGAGTTCAATACTCCTTGGAAGCTACCAATAATTTGTTCTTGTTCTTGAGAGCTTTTAAGAGCAAAATTAGCAGAGGAAACTGCAAGCACTGACCTCATCTGACTCTCTCTCAAAACTAGGACATCATCCCTAATCTCAGAGATTTCTACAAATCCAAGTGTAGAGCTCTTTGTTTTCTTAGTCGATACCGTATTTTGACTAGTGTTTTTAGAGTTAGCTGACTGTGCCATCTACCTGATTTTAGTTTACATAATTTTTTTTGACAAGCTATTTAAAGTGAATTAAAATGCCCAAAAGATTAAGACTAAATAGAGTCTATGGCTGACAACTTTAACCCAAACCAAAACAATTACGACCCTAATCAATACGATCCAAGTCAACAACCTATACAACAACCTGAAAGTTTTGAACATCCTAACTTTAATCAAGTCATACCTAATGATGATTACAACTTTCCACAAGCTCCAGCGCCAGCTGACGCTAGCCAAACTGCTCAGTTTTATAATGATTTTAGTCAGCAATTTCCTGATCAAGTAGAACCTAGTCAACAACCTATACAACAATTTGATCCTAATCAGGGTTTTCAGCCTAACGAGATACCAACTATACCACCTGTAGCTCAAGCGGATATTAATCAAAATCCTTATGGGACTTATCCTGATGAAGAAGTAGTCCCAGCAGCTCAAAATAAATTTGAAGAAAAAAAGTCTGGCAGTAAGTTATTCTTTATCATTGCAGGTATTATTATCGTTGCGATGCTAGGAGTATTGGGTTTTCTCTTTAATAGTAATTTACAAAGTAACCAAAACAGTAATGATAATTTGGTTGAGAATGTCGAGCCTGAGCCTCAGACTCTTGAAGAACCAGCTACTATTACCTTCAATAACGCAACGACCGGAGGTACAGGTACACCAGCCACTTTAGCTAGAAAGTTTAATTTGGCTGAATTACCAAAAGAGTGGGTTTTGAGTCGGTTTACTAGCATCGATAGAGACGGTAACGGAAACTGTACTAATGACAATATCTGTGGTCCTCAAGCTGATCCTGACAACGATAACTTAAATAATCTTGATGAGTATAATTTTCAAACTGATCCATTGGTTAATGACAGTGACAAAGACGGTCTGGCAGATGGTGATGAGACTTATATTTATTACAGTAGCCCCGTTAAATCTGACAGTGATAACGATACCTATAAAGATGGTACTGAGATGGCAAACTGTTATGACCCAATATCTTCAGCTCAGGGTGTAGCTGATAAAGATAGATTGGATCAAATTCTAAATGCTGTAGGTCTAAAGAAGATTAAAGAGCCTACTATATCAACCCTAAAAGCTGTTGGGGCAACTGCTGAAGATTTAGATAAGGGATATGTAGAAGAAAAATGCTTCTTTACGGCTACTGAAGATGATACTGAGAACGAAAATGAGGCTTCTGAAACTCCACCTTCAGACGGAACCACTACGCAACCTCCGGCTAGTTCTACTACTGGCTCAGCGATTTAAATAGACAAATTTCGAATTTTGGTGCTGGAGCAGTTTTATTGGTATTTTTAGTGTAGGATAAATTCCAGTATTCTTGAAATTCCCAGTTACTTTTATGCGTCAGATTCAATAGATCACCTGTCGTTCTTTGGTATACTTTAGCCTTAATTTTTTTGTTTTGGTTGATATGCTTAATATAAAAACCGTTAGCATAATTTTCTACTTTAGCTTTTAGCACCCAATTAGATTTTACTCCTATTCTACTTAGAATTTTAGACGAAAGAGTCTTTGATATAGTAGAGTTATAATAGTTAGTTATCGTAGAGGGGTTGATAATTAGTAGTTGGTCAGATTTTATCCTTCTGAGGTAATTTTCTAACGTTTGAGAATTCATTTCACAAGCACTTAGACAGAAAATACTTAAATCAAACCTAATCTTTTGCTGTAAAAAGTCTTCACTTTGAAGAAAGCTATAATTTTGACTTTTTATGTTTACTTTACAATAGTCTACAGCCAGTTTGTCTGAGTCTACTCCTAAATAATTACCTTTGTAATTTGTTGATTGTAACACTTGGGCAATGTAGCCAGATCCACAGCCGATATCTAGGATGGAATTGTATTCTGATTGATTAAAAAAGTTAGTTAGGAGTGGTTTTAGTAATCGATTATGGTCTGAGTTAGTACTGTGTAGATATGTATTGTATTCTTGGTAATTATAAGACATTTGATTTGACTAAGATATCCTTAATCAGTAATAGAAGTATATCTAAATATGTCTAATACTAGTACAAATTTAAATAAAAAAATATCCCAAAGATTAGATGAATTGTTGGAAGAGGGTTTAAATACCGGTAGATCACTATTCGTAGATTGCTTAATTCTAAACTCTAGAGGGCAAGTATTTGCTCAAAAAAGATCTTCAGACCGCTTAAAATTTCCTAATTGTTGGGATTTACCTGGAGGAGGTATTGAAAAAGGAGAAAGTATTCAGGTAGCAGCTCAAAGAGAACTACTAGAAGAGTTAAATTTTGAGTTAGAGAGTATAGTCACTATATTGGATGTTTTTGATTTTGATTTACCAAAAAGTATGCAAAAGCCTGGCGAGAACTATCAATTTAGAGTTTTTCAACTATTAGTTAAGGTCATAGACTACTCAAAACCTATATTAGAAGTGGGTAAAGCTGTTAAATACGACTGGTTTGACGAATCAAATATTGAAACCTTAATGGAAGGAAGGTCTAAGGAAGTAGCTGATGATAGGTATTTAGTTGACACTGTTAGAAAAGCTCTAGATTGGAACAAAAAAATTAAAGATTAATAAAAATTAAATTACACTCACTGCACGATTAAAGTATGTCTGTACCAAAAAATTCACAAAACTTAATGCTGGATACCCAGCGTCATTCTATAGCACATCTGCTAGCTGCCGCTGTAAAAGAGATGTTTCCCGAAACTCAGTTTGGTGTTGGTCCAGTAATTGAGACAGGCTGTTACTATGATTTTATTCTTCCTCGTACTTTAATACCAGAGGATTTGCCTTTGATAGAACAGAAAATGAAAGACCTGCTAAAGAGAGATTTAGCTTACAAAGTTCAGGAACTGTCTGCGGAGGAAGCAGTTCTGCTATTTGAAACCAAAGGTCAAAGGCTAAAGGTCGAACTACTCAGAGATCTGATTAGTAAAGGTACTACCAAATTAAGCGAAGAGGAGAAAGCTGATTTTGATTTAAGTGGTGGTTTGAAAATTACAGTTTATAGAATAGTTGATGAACAAACTGGTGAGATTTTATTTGAAGATCTATGTAAAGGACCTCATGTATCAAAAATCTCTGAATTAAAAAAGCTTGGTTTCAAGCTAGACAAATTTTCAGGCAGCTATTGGCGAGGTGATCAAGATAGAAATATTCAAATGCAAAGAATTTATGCTTTAGTATATGACTCTAAAGATGCCCTAGAGAAATTCCGTACGCAAAGAGAAGAGACTAGAAAGCGTGATCATAGGTTAATTGGTCAGCAGCTAGAGTTGTTTATGACTAGCGAGGAGATAGGTGCTGGTTTACCTCTGTTTTTACCTAAAGGTGCTTTATTGCGGCAAATTCTAGAGAGATATATGAATCAGGTTCAAACTGCTGAAGGTTATAAGTATGTGTTTACCCCTCACATAGGTAAAAAAGACTTGTTTGAAAGATCTGGGCACTTAGATCATTATGCTGAGAATATGTATGCTCCCATAGACATGGTCAATTTGAAGGGTGAAGGAAAGGTGGCAGGTAAGGCAGAGCAGTTTTATCTAAAGCCGATGAATTGTCCGATGCACCATCATATTTATCTGAGCAAGCCTCGGTCTTATAGAGATTTGCCATACAAATTAATGGAGTATGGCACTGTCTATAGGTATGAAGAGAGTGGAGTCTTAGCTGGATTGATTAGAGTTCGCGGCTTTACTCAAAATGATGCTCATGTATATTGTACACACGAACAAATTAAAGATGTAGTCAAAGAAAGTTTGATCTCCTATCAGAAAGTGTATACAGAATTAGGAATTTCTGAGTATAAATTTAGATTTAGTTTGCCTGATTTTGAGAATGACGCTGAAAAGTATGGTCTTGAGACTGAAGAGTGGAAGATTGCCACCAAGTATCTCCGAGAAGCTCTGGATGAAAGTGGAATAGACTATTATGACGGGGTAGGGGAAGCTGCTTTTTATGGTCCAAAGATTGATGTGCAAGTCAGAAATGTTAACGGTAAAGAAGACACATTAAGTACAATTCAGGTAGATTTCTCGATTGCACCTAAGTTTGAGATTACTTATACTAATTCTGCAGGGGAGCAGCAAGTACCAGCTATTATGCACAGAGCTTTAATGGGTAGTATTGAGAGGTTTATGGCATTTTTGATAGAAAGCTGTGGTGGTAGATTTCCTTTTTGGCTAGCGCCTGAGCAGGTTAGAATTTTAACTGTTAATAACCAAGACAATGTTCTAGATTATGTATCTAAGATAAAATCTATTCTTAGCGATATAGTTCTTATGAAACCGTTGAAATACAATGAGATTCGACATGAGCTGGATGACCGCAACGAAAGCCTAGGTAGAAAGATCCGTGAAGCCGAGACCCAAAAAATACCAGTAATTTTGATAGTTGGACCGAAAGATGTAGAGAATAATCAAGTAAGCGTCAGGACTCATATTAACGAGGAGAAAGTAAAGTTGGAAAAGCTAAAATATTTTTTAGAAAATCTTTAAAACTTAGTATTTTATAAAAATAGAAAAATTTATGAATTTTGAAAAATTCTAGCTAGTTTTTATCCTAGAGCTTAAATACTATTACTTATACCTAAAAAACGTTACAATCAAAACCAGCGAACTGTAGATTTGCATAACTTACAGCCTTTGCCTCAAGAGTCAGTCGTAGAAGCGGTCGAGCGAGTGTTAGATAAATTTATGACTCCGTTATTACACCAACAAAACGTGGAAATAGTAATAATAGTCGGCAACGGCTTACATTCCAATCGATTTATAAATGGTAAAAACCCCTTGAGAGTATATGTAGAGAATTATTTAGTAAAACTAGGTGTTGACTGGGCAAGTGCCGATTTAGAAAGAAATTTTGAAGGTATGATTCGGGTTCATTGGTGAAGTCTAATACTGACTTAAGGAACAATTAAAATATATTGTCGAAAATACTATTTTGACCTAACTCTATAATTGTGCTATTTAATGTATAATTTTGTTTATGAAAATTAAGATTTTTAATGATAGAGAAAACAGGTCACAATATCCAAAACCTCTTTTATTTCGTTTGATTGGATTTGTATTTTTAGGTGTTTTTGTGATTAACTTATTTCCTACATTAATATTAAAGCCAATTATCTATTTCCGAAACTCAGAGACGATTACAGTTGAGATTAAATTTAAGGAAAGAACTTGCTACTCTGGCAGCCATTGCAAGTATCTAATCTATACTGACAAAGAAGTCTTAGAGAATAGTGATTCTTGGTTTGACGGCAAATATAATTCTGCAGATTTTACCAATACTTTAGACTCAGGAAATGTTTGCACTGTCAAGGTTAGAGGTCTTAGAGTCCCTTACTTTAGCTGGTTTCGTAATATTGTTGAAATATACGAATGTGAAATTGTTAGTCGATGAACAAGCTTATGAATATTATTTTCTGGTAGCTAAAATCTTGACTATATTATTTTAGATGTACATAATTATTTTATATGCAATTCAAATTAAAAATTTCGACACAAAATCAAATAACTTTACCTAAGAATTTAATTAGTGAATTGGGTGCAAGCTCCGGTAAATATATTTATATAAATAAAGATGAGACTGGTTACTATATTCAAAATACTAAGGCAGAGGTTGATAAGGCTTATGGTTTTTTAGCGAAAAAAGTTAACCCCACGAAAAAGCTAAAATCAGGTGTTGCTTTTGAAACTGCTTTAGAAAAGTCAAAAATAAGTAGATTTAAAAATAAATAGACTATGAAGCAGGCTTTTTTAGATACAAATATATTGGCTAGATTTCTTGTTGGTGATGTAGAAAGCCAGCAAGTAGAAGTGAGAAAAATATTTGCAAAGGGGATAGATTTAGAGTACGAATACATCCTGTTGTTAGAAGTACTTATAGAGCTTAACTATGTTCTTACCTCACATTATGAGCTGTCAAAACAAGATTTTATAGAAGCGTATAATATGCTAATTAACTTACCTTTCATTACTTTGGTAACAAATTTTGATTCGTCTAGTTGTATTAAGTTTTACAGTAAGCTAAATATTTCTTTGGAAGATTCGATTTATCTAGATTATTGCTTAAAAAACAAGCTAGAATTGATTACCTTTGATAAAAAGCTACATAATGCTTGGAAAAAACTGAGTAGTGAGAGGTAGTTATTTAGTTGGCTACCTTTTCTTTTTTGCTAATAATCTCGTTCACTAGAATTTTTGTCTAAACCATATCTAGCTTTGGCTTCATCTCTGGCTTTAGTATGTTCGACTATAGGTTTGAGCTCCCAGTTATAGTTTTGGGGAAGCCATTGCTGTAAATATGCCCCTTTTTTATCATACTTTTCTTGCTGTAAGTAAGGATTGAAGATTCTAATTGGTTTTTGGTCAGCACCGGTAGAGGCGCCCCACTGCCAACCTCCATTATTACTAGCTTCTTCCAGATCTACAAGCATAAGTCTGAAATAGTCTTGACCCCAGCGCCAATCTACACCCAAATTTTTAGTCAAAATACTAGCCACAATCATACGTGAGCGGTTGTGCATCCAGCCAGACTTATTTAGTTGGTTCATGGCCGCGTCAACAACTTTGTAACCTGTTTTACCTTGGCACCATTTTTTGAATCTTTCCAGAGCTTCTTGGTCTTCTACCCAAGTTATGCTGTTTTGGAATTTTTCTTGATACTCTTGATTTAAGACTTCTGGATTATGATATAAAACATAACGATAGAATTCACGCCAAATCAATTCACTAATAAAGTGAAAAATATTTTGGTTAGAGCTAATTTTAGTACCGTATTTATTGACGATCAAATCTTTGAGAGTACGCGCCGAAACTAGACCCCATTTTAGTCCTAGACTTATTTTACTAGTCTGACCTCTATTATAGGTATCTAATTCTAAGCTATCTCTTTTTTCCTTATATTTTAAGAGTTTATCATCTACAAAAGCCTCAAACTCAGCTAAACATTCTTCTTCACTAAAATACCATTCATTGTCCAGCTCGGTAGGACTATACTGATACTCTACTAGCTCATCAATATTTAATTTATGCTTGCCTTGATCTAAGTATAATGTGTTAGGTTTATCAATTGCCGCAAAAATTTTGTCTTGAAGTTCGTCGAACCTTGCGTAGTCTATATGTTCGAATCCTAAATCTTTGATTAACTCCAAGCCTTCTGGTTTAGATAAAATAAAGCTATGGTCTATCTGAACTTTTTCATAGCTTTTGACGTTCATAAATTCTTCCAAAACAGCTTTTCTAAAGGGGCTAAATACTGAATAGATATTACCACTACCAGTTCTAGTTTGAGTACTGACTGTTAATTGATCTTTAAAAGAGTGAAAACTACCTTTGTTTTTTTCTACAATATTCTTGACTTCAGTATCTCTTTGAATAGAGTACGGCTCTATATCCTCGTTGGTAAATACATGTATGACTCGATCCTTACTAATTTTTTTAAAGATTTCTTGCGGACTGCCTACAAGTACACTAAAGCTGGCAAAATGTTTGCTAAAGTTACCTACTATCTGGGAAAGAGCGTAGCGTCTACCTCTACCGATATTCCAGTTATTGTCGTCTAAAAGACCACCATCTAAAATAAAGATTGGCAAAATTTGTAGATTGTTTGCTTTCGCAAAATTGATGGCTTCACTAAGAGCTGGGTTGTCAGTTAGTCTAAAATCACGCCTGATCCAGTAGATAACAAGTTCTGTTTGTGTACTCATATTTTGTATTTTTTCATATCGGTCTAAGTGGGTCAAGACCTGCAACCAAAACTGATTTAGTCCAAGACCTTAAACATTAGAGTCATTTCATCTTCTTGTTTGAGCTTATGTGTGGGAATTTTGGACATATCGTTTTCGTACAGATATATTGAGTTAACTCTGCTATTAATTCTTTGCTGTCTATAGAGTCTAAAACGCTTACTTAGATTAGCAATTTTATTACTAAGAGCTATGGGTATTCTCAGGCAACCGTGAGACCTATCTCCAACTTGATTGGGCAGCACAAACTTTTCTAAAATATCTATATTGCCAAGAATCACCTGTCTGTTTTTGGGTAAATGCCTAAATATTCCTTTGCCTTTACTAAGAGCTTGTTGTCTTGTAATAAACCTTAATCCATACTTAGTTGCTAGCCTAGCAATATCTTTGGATACTAATAAAGAGTGCAATTTACGCTGCCCGTTTGGGATGTCGTCATATCTTTTAACTATTAACTTGTCATCTTTAGTGATAATTTCTTGAACAACTATAGAGTTCAGTATAGATACATTGTCTAGCGGCTCTACAACATTAATGTCTCTGGTGTTTTTTGGTATTGGACGGTCATTTCTGTAGACTGGTATAGGTCTAGCGTTAACGTAATAGCCGTTTGGTAAGGTGTGAGATCGGCTTGGCATTGGCAGAACAAATGATGTCTTTATATTTTCTACTTTTCCATTGGGATAAGTGATTTTTACATTTGCAGTATTGCTTTTCTGACTAATTGTTATTCTGATTGAAGCTGGTCCCGATAGCTCAAATAATTCTTTAAGGAGTTTTTCGTGCTCTGGATTATAGACTATTTTATTCTCCTTAGGGTTGTTACTTGCTTGAAGCTGTTTTAGTTAATTTAGTCCTCGTGGTTTTTCAACTTGTACAGGTGCACTATTTTTAAGCTGCTCTAAAAGGTCCCAGGATTTGTTGTGTACTGGCATGTTTTTATTATCTGGCTTTAGTTCCTTTGCACCTCCTTCCTTATCCTCATCCTCTCTAAGTTCTGTCTCAATTTCTTCTTGATACTGTTGTTGAGGTTGTTGTGGTGGTAAGATCACTCCTCCTCCGTGATAGTGATAAATATTAGTTACTGGAGCAGGGACTTGATGGCATTCGATATCAATTTTTCTTTCAGTACTTCCTCTTGCACCGCCCCATAAAATCCCTCCTCTAAGATCTACTGCCCAGCCGTCACCATACTTATTCCTAGATACTCCAACATCTGTATAGTAGCGAGTGCTTGGTATTGTCTGATTTGTTTCTTCAAAAATAGTACCAGAAGCATTTGGAGGACAATATGCTCCTATAGGTTGATTGCTTTGGAACTGTTGCAAATTGTTGATATTGGCACCCACTGTACCAGTTAAAGGGCTGGGTGCCTCATTAATAGTTCTTTGATTTACTTCTACTCCAATTTCAGGATTGTTAGTAAAATTGGGATTGTTGTTATTTGTATTATTCACTTGAGGTTGATTGACTACTGTAGGTCCAGCTTGGTTTTGGTTGATAGTATTTTGTACACTTCCACCTTGTCCACCAGCTCCACCTTCAGAAGTATTATTGTTATTATTTACTGAAGATTGGTTTTGATCTTGATCTTGGGTTTGATTTGGATTAGACTCCGAAGCTGCTGATGGGCTATTGTTGATTTCTGGGTCTACGTTGTTATTGTTGGTATTAGTGTTAGGGTTTACGTTAGAAATATCTGGTACAACAGTATTTTGAGTTACACCACCTTGAATTCCAACCTTTTGTTGCCTTTCCACATCTATCAAAAATGACCCTTCTTCTTTAGGGTTTTCGTAAACGGTTCCCAGCGGAATTAATTCATCCTTATTTTCAGGATTCTTATTGTAGTTAAGAATGTAATTAGTAAGATCTGAAGTGTTTGGAGCTTCCAAATGACTCCTGTTCGGATTATTTTGATATGGTCGCTCTTTCACTTGAGCCATCACCGGTAGTTGATTTTGTATAAAAATACTTGCCATGACAGCTATAGCTGCTGCAGGGGTCTTAAAATTTCTCTTTTGTTCGCGTGTTGGGGTGTTGCTAAATCTTTCCATAATACTATACTAAAATAATTTAATTTTTACTGAGCTAAAAAGTGCATCAAATAATAGTGATGTGAGAATGTCCACAAAAAAGCCGTATTGTCAAATATCAATTTCATATAGCTGCTGATTGAATAGTACCCTTTATGAGCCACCTTTCTTATGCAAAGTTATACTCAATCTACTAATCTAAAATTTTGAAATGGTTTGACACATTTCTGATAATTGAGTGAAAAGTATGCACCAACAAATTTCTACCAACAATCAGATCCATGCTATATCGTAGAAGATTACCACCTCCAGAGACACCAGTAGATCGACTATGGAATATATCAGATTCCTTGGCGGATCAACTAAATAATTTAAAAATATTCACCTACGAAGATTTGACTAGCAAAAACCTTATAGATTTATGGTCCGATCTAAAAGCTAAGTATCGTGGTATATCTAAGCTTACATACTACGCTTTGTGGGGTGCTGTGACTAACATTCATTGGAAAAACGTCCCTCCAAGTGAAATCGAAAAAATAGAAAGCTTCATCAGTACTAAAAAAGTAACAACTCCTGAGCTGCTCGAAATAAGAAAATAAGTTACCTTAAAACTTTAAAAACGAGATAGATAAAATTTTATACCTTTTTATACCTACTTAAATTATTAGTGGTACAAGTTCTTTGACAGATCAGCTTTTTTATGCTATTTTAAAAGCAATTTATGTATTTAGATTCATCTACGTCAGAGTTCTATTTTTCTAAAAACAAGAAGCTGGAAAGTCAGATATCTCCAGAGGTAATTGAAGTCTATTCAGAGGTAAAGCGAATTTATAGTGAGCTTCTAGATGATTATAGTTATTCACCTCGTGAACTAATTTCTGCGCTGAAAAAGTATGTAAACTCGAATAAAATGCTCACTGCCGCCTATACTTCTGGATTGTATGCTATACAGTTTTCTTCTAGACGCGGTGGCTTACCAGAAAGTCCTAAATCCCGTACAACCTTAAGATCTGTCAAAAATAGCCTTTTCTTGCTTAAGGATTTTAGAAGTAAGCTATCAGCTAAGAGGGTTGCTGTAGAGGAAGATACTAGTCAACTTAAGAATGAAGCTATAGACAATTTTGAGGGGAATAAACCCAATAAATTTTTGCAGATTGCGATGCCTAAACCTGATGAAGCTTTGCGTGATTATCTAAATAGTTTAGACGAATCATCTCATACCTCTACTGCTAGCAGCTCTCAGGCTAGTACTTCATCAGTTAGAGAGTCTTATCAGCCGCAAAGCTTAGCTAAAACAAATCAACCTAAAGCATCTAGTTTTCAAGATAAGTTAAAGAGTTTGCTTGGCACTGTTGACCAAAAAGTTAAATCACTGTTACAGGGAGTTAAAGATGGTGTAATTGATTCAACCAGGTCTATACCTAGTCACTATAAGACGCTAAGGAAGAGTTTTGGTAACCGCTTTGATCAATTAAAAAACGCAGCGGAGAGTATCAAGAAAGTACCTTCTCAGGTAGGGAGCTGGTATTCTCAGGCAGATCTTAAACAAAAGACTGCGGTTTCATTAGCTGCAGGGATAGGTATCTATAGTACCAGTGTCCCCATTATTAATAAAATAGGTTCTCAGGTCACTGGAAGAAGTTTTCATGCGCCAACCGAAGTAATTCAAGGTATTTCTAATACTACTAAAGATATTCATGACTATCTAAATCGTGATCAAATTGCTCGCACGGAGGCTAGAGCAGAACTAACCTCAATATATGAAGAATACCTAGATGAACTTGAGATCAATACTGTAAAGGCAAATAAGCACAAGCTATTGTCAGAGGTTTTAGCTCGAGCTAAGCAAGAAGAAGAGAATCTATATTCTACCAGAGTTAATATAAATAGCGCATCAGAAGCAAGCGAAAATGTTGCTAGGACTGTCATGTTTAATCCAGAGGAAGATTTTGCAAAAATTCCCGTTATTAACAATAGAATTAAACTATCAGAAATACAAAAGAGATTGGTACGAAGTTTAGTTGATAACTATAATCTAATAAACAGAAATACTGAGAACTTCATACCGATACCCAATGACTTTTCAGGTAAAACATTTGATTTTTTATACCGTGAGGGAGTTCTAAAGTTAGATATGAAAGTTCCTGAGTCTGTAACTTTTGATCACACTGAAATGAAGTACTGGATTGAAGATTACTGGAGACTGAATCAAGAGGTAGAGCTCAAAGATTTAAAAGTTCCTACTACTAAGATCAAAGTAGATGCTCAAAAGAAGAGAAATTTTGAAGCAAATAAGTCAAAAAGTGAATTTGTTGACAAGATTTTAGAGTTAAAGAAAAAAGTCAGATTGATTGAACATAATATTGCTAAAAATAAAGAGCTAATTAAAGTACTAGAGAGGAATTTAGCAAATGCTGAATCAATGTATAGTTCTTCAATAGGATTGTTAAAAGCACAAATTAATTCTATAACCCCTGGTCAACAAAATTATTATAAAAATGTAATTGAGTTAGATGATAAAGTAAAGAAACTAGAGTCGATTAGATCCAGAAAAATTAGTGATACTAAAATGGAGATACTTAATGCTGAAAGCGAGGTTAGTCTTTTAGAAGCGGAACTGAAGCCTATTTCAAGAGATTTTTATTCAGAAATAAGCAAGTACTCTAAACTTCATTCTGATAAAAAGTAATTTCTATATTAACATGAGCTCATACGAAATATTTAATTACCAAACTTCTTTAGCTATTAAGCATTATTTGAGTATATTTGATTACGATAAGCTAATTAAAAAGCTCTATATATATAGGCTTGAGCTAGCTAAATCTATTATTTTTAAGGATACAGAAAAAGCATCTTACTTGCAAGTTTTTTGTGATGAGATAGAAAGGCAACTTGAGCTAAAGCAATAAGCTTATTATAGTTCGAAAATATCTATAACAGCAGGGTTAAGAAATCTTAAGGGTAAAGCTACTTCACCAACTCCGCATGTAATGAATAATTTACCAGATTGGATGCTTCCATTGCCGTTATCTACTTTATCAAAAAAGCCAACTCCTTTTAAGTCTGCATACCACCCTTTGTCGTAGTATTTATCGACTACTGGTAACTGTGTCTTGTAGATATAAGGGATTCTAATTTGTCCGCAGTGAGTATGCCCACTGAGTGTAAGTACTTTAGCCTTGGCATTTTTGACATTGGATCTAAAATTTTGGGAATAATTGAGTGTAGTGTCTGGATTGTGTGCCAGTATTATTGTGAACTCACTCAAATCTATATTTTCCAAAATATCAGTTTTGTCTTCGTTGGCCCAATAACTGCCTAAGCCTACGAGAGTGATACCTTTTGTTTTGACCACTTCATTATCTATCAACTTTACATTATTCTTAAGAAGCGTCTCTGTAAGCTCTTTTCTTATGGGTTTTCCTGGGAATTCAACGTCATGATTGCCGAGTACCCCGTAGATTGGTACTTCCAAATCTTTTAGAGGAGAAAAAATATTCTCTAATTGATTTTTATCTGGGTAGTAGGTCCAGTCACCAGCCATTAGAACGATATCTAAATCTGGTATTTGATTAAGCTTAACAACAATTTGCTCAACAAAGGACTTGCTTTTCCAGCCACCCGCATGTATATCTGCTATCAGAGCAATTTTGGTATTAATATTAGTATCCAAGATTTGGTGATAGTTGGTTTGGATGAAGTATCTCTCAAACCAGATACTGTTTACAAGCATTAGGCAGCAAGCTAACAAAATTCCCGAGATTATATATCTGTGTATAGATTTGAGCTTTTTAGATTTGAATAAGAGAATAGCACCAGCAAATAAGGTAATTAGTAGCAAGTAGATAATAAAAACAATAACAATTTGTATCTTAAAGTTCATATTATTCAATTAATATGATTTTTCGTAATAAAGCTAGCCGTTGTCAATATTAAATATTTGTACTTACTTATCTATATGTCTGACAATCAGCGTATTTACTCGATGAAATTTTCTAAGATCTATCTCATGTATTTACAGAAGACATTGAAAAAGGGAAGAACTCAAGCAGAGCTTGATGCAGTTATTGAGTGGCTAACTGGTTATAGTAAAAAGCTGCTTGAAAAAGTGATAGATGAAGGGGTGGATCTAAAAACTTTTTTTGATGAAGCTCCACACAAAAATCCTAAACGTTCTGCTATCAAAGGTGTGATATGTGGTATTAGGGTGGAGGATATTAAAGATGATCTCATGCGTGAAATAAGATATCTTGATAAGTTAGTCGATGAATTAGCTAAGGATAAGAAGTTGGAGTTTATTTTAAGGGAGTAGATGCAGTTAAGCTTGTCAAAGGCCGAATTATATGCTATATATAGTGTATAAGTTTAACCAAAATCTAATGCCAGAAAAATATATCCCTTCCCAAGAAAAAGCTGTTTCAACAGACCCTAAGTCTGTATTAGAGGTTCTTGAACAAAGTCTACCCAAAGAGGATTTATTAACCTTGAACAACTTGAAAGGTGCTATAGAGGCTAAGATCGAGGAAGTTACACAAGTAGCAGACTCTAAATATCTAAAATATTTACAAGAAAAAAAGTCGAAGGTGGAGGCTCAAATTACTGTCAAAGAGCGATCTGCTAATCTGAAAGGTATTACAAAAGTAGAATTTGATGATAAGAACATGAAACTACTTGAAGAGTTTATAAAGTCTGGTAAGCAAATATTAGTTCAAGATACTAAAGGTAATAATTACTTTATTGCACACGGGAAAACACAGGCTGATCCTAAAACTGGAGAGAGTAGCCATGTGGTCGATGTGGACTTCGAGCAAAAAGATACAATTTCTTATCTTAAGGAGCAGATAATATCAGGTAAATTCCCTAAAGGCAATCTTAACATCGCATCTTGTCATGTTGGTGAAATTTCGCAGATTGAGTTTGATAAGCTAGCACAGGAAGCGCGTCTATATGGCATTAACTTGCAAAGAGTGACTCGAGAAGAAGGTGTAATATCTGTAGCTACTTTATTACCAGAAGAAAGATTGAAAGATTTTAAAGTTAAATCTCAGCCTAAAAATAATATTGTTTATTTTCAACCAGGGACTGTACAGATGGTGTAAGCTAGAGGTAAAATCGTTTTTATCTGTTTCTGCCTATTTTGACTTGTTCAGTAATTAGTGCCAAAATACCTCAATTATGATCGAGGGTCAGGCTATTTCTAATAAAAGTCTTAGTGATTACTATAATTTAACCTGTGAAGAAGTATGTGCAGGGTTCCAAGTCAAACCTGACTTTGGTCTAACCAGTCATCAGGTGGTAGAAAATAGGAGTATATACGGAAATAACCAGATAAGCAAGAAAAAGTCTGTTACAATTTGGCAGCTAGTTTTTAAACAGCTTAAAAATCCTTTGATCATAATCCTTGGTCTAGTTATTCTGATAAAGAGTTTTAATTTTTTTTCGGAAGTGGTTGTTGGTGCGTTTGAATCACAAAGCTTTGTTGAGTTGCTAATGGTGTTAGCCGTTGTCTTAATCACTGCTTGGGTCGGGGTTAGGCAAGAAGTGCAAGCAGAGAAGTCTCTAGAAAAGCTACGGCAACAAGTAAAGTTTTATGCTACAGTACTCAGAGAGGGAAAATTACTTAAAGTCAATTCTACCGAAGTAGTAGTTGGGGATGTTTTGATATTGAGTGCTGGTGATAAAATCCCGGCAGATTCCAGAGTTCTGGATGCTAATAATAGCAACGTAAACGAATCTTTACTTACTGGTGAGTCCGAGGAGGTAGCTAAACAAAGTTCTAGATTGGAAGGTCAGAATATACCTCTGTCAGGTCAGAGCAATATTATATTCGGCGGTACTAGCTTACTCAGTGGTAACCTAAAAGCAGTAGTGCATTCAGTGGGGCAAGATACGGAATTTGGAAAAATTTCAGCCAAACTAGAATCTACCAAAGCTCCGGAAACTAGATTTCAAAAACAAACTAAAAGCTTGCTTGGAGTTATCACTTGGATTTCTTTGGTTGCTTTTTTAATTTTGGAAATAGTTTATATATTTGTTTTTGGTTATGATTTGATCGAGTCTATTGAGGTTGGTTTAGCTCTAATAATAGCTTTTATTCCTGAGGCTTTATCTGCTGTATCTGTAATTGTGCTGGCTATTTCAGCTAAGAATTTAGCTCAGCGAGGAATTATAGTAAAAAACTTACCTGCAGCAGAAGGTATGGGCTCAGTGTCTATGTTTTTGACTGATAAGACAGGGACAATTACTCAAGGTCAGATGACAGTCGAAAATTTGTGGACCTTAAATAAAGCGCATTTGGAGGCAGTAGATTTTGGTCTAGAAAGTGCTCTGGATAAGCTAATACTCGAATCTCTAAGTTATTGTAATAACAATAAAGGAGCTACCGAGCAAGCTATGAGTAAGTTTGTAACAACTTATAGTTACGCCGTAGACATTTCATCTAGAATAGTTGAGCATGGGTACTCTTCAGATTACAAAAGGATGATGGTAATTAGAGATAATCATCAAAGTAATAATAAGCTTACAGGTTATGCTAAGGGAGCTGCAGAAGTACTATTGCCACTGTGTGACACATTTTTTAACTCTGACTATAATAAGGTAGAAAAATTATTAAAGCAAGATCGACGTAGAATATTGGATACCATTGAAGACTATGCATCAAAAGGTCTTAGGGTTTTATTATTAGCTAGGAGAGAATTTGATCGGAACTACAGAGCAGGTATCAGAGAAAACGATGAACAAAATTTAACCTTTTTAGGTTTGGTATGTCTGTTAGACCCTTTGAGAGAAGAGGTAAAAGATACAGTATCTAGATTTAAACAAGCTGAAATAAAGCTGGTTATGATTACCGGTGACCATCCAAATATTGCCAAGTATTTAGGGGTAGAGTCAGGTATTTGTGAGCCTAGTGATAAAGTATTGATTGGAACTCAACTAGAAAAATATAGTACTTCTCAACTCGATCAACCCACTATAAATTTGATTCATCAGACTAAAGTTTTTGCTAGAGTTCTACCTAAACATAAAGATTTCCTTGTCCATCTATTCAAAGACCAAGGAGAGATTGTGGCAATGGCTGGAGATGGTATTAACGATGCTGTGGCTATCAAAAAAGCGAATATAGGGGTAGCTGTCAAAAATGCTGTAGACTGGGTAAAAGATATAGCTGGTATAGTCATTGTCGGTGGGTTTGATGCTTTGGCTAATGCTGTAGAGGAGGGTCGCAAGATTATTTATAAAGCAAGATTATTTACGCATTACCTTCTGTCTGGTAATATTTCTCAGGTAGGAGTGTTTTTACTTACCTCTTTATTTACCAAGTACCCACCCTTATCATCGCTGCAGTTATTGGTTATAAATTTACTTACTGATACACTTCCAGCTTTAGCCCTTGCCTACGAAGAAGTGCCTAGCACGGTTATGCAGCAGGGACCTGAATCTCCAGAAGCAAGCTTAGTAAATAAGCCTATTTGGATTTCTATTTTGGTTCAGGGATTGACCACTAGTTTATTTCTATTTTGGGTGTTTTGGAGTTATTTACCAATTGGTCTAGTCTACGCTCAAACTGCTACCTTTTTTGCTTATCTGTGCCAAAAACTATATCGAGCTTTTACCGCTAGATCTTTTACTAAGTCTATATTTGAGTTAGGCTTTCTATCCAACAAAATGACTGCTTATTCAGTCCTTGGGAGTAGCTTAATAGCTATTTTGCTAATCTGGTTAATACCAGAGTATGTAGGTATGACCATTGTGCAAGCCATTGATTTTCTTAGAATTGCCTTATTGGCTTTGACAATTCCACTTGTAGAAGAGGTCTTTAAGTTTGTTAGGAGGTTGCTTTTCTAATACCACTTAATCTGTGTCGTAGAATGGCTGATTTTATAAACTTCTTAAAAATTTTGTTAAAATGTTATAAAAGTCTTCTGCGCTTTGAAGGCTGACCCATTCCTGATCAGTTCCAATTCCACCACCTATCAAGCCAAATTCAACTCCCTTCATACCAAATTGAGTAAAGAATCTGGCATCGGAGGTGCCGAAAGCACCATAGCAAATTGAGTTTTTATTTAAAATTTCTTTGCTTGCGCTTTGAATTTTTTCTATAAAGTAATCGCGCTCATCTAGATATAAGACTGACTCATTAGCAACTATTTTTAGTTCCACATGGTTATCTGATGCTAATTTGGTTAATCTTTCTAAGATAGATGACGATTCTTCAGGAATATAACGTATATCAATTAAGCAATTTGCAAGGTCTGGAATCTTGTTGAAGCTTTTATTAGGAACTTCAATATTAGCAATATTCAAACTAGTCTTCCATTCTTCTGAAGCGGGATTTGGTATCTCCTTTTTTAGCTTACTTAGAAATGATATTAACTTCTCCACAGCGTTTTCTCCTCTCCAAGGGTAGGCCCCGTGTGCTGTTTTTCCAGTTGATATTATTTTAGCTAAAATAATCCCTCTAGCTCTGTTAACCACATTAAAGTTAGTAGCTTCTCCTGCTATAGTAAAATCAGATTTTACTCCCTGTTCGATTTGGTACTTAGTTCCATCGAATCCTCCAATTTCTTCGTCAGTTACTATTTGTAAACCTAGTGGAAAGTCTAAAGACGGTGCTAAGTCCTTAAATACTGCAAGCATTACAGAGTCGTTAGTTTTCATGTCCATACTACCCACTCCATACATCTTATCACCTTCAATACGAGCTTCGTATTGCCAGCTCTTACCTGGTATTACATCCAGATGACCATTTAAGATAACTTTGAAGTTTTGCGGTCTAGTCTTGCCATAGTATGCTAAAATACTTCTTGATCCGTTCCTCTCAAATATTTCTACTGTAAAGTCACCCAGTTCAGATATAATCATATTTAAAGCTTCATCTAGTTGCGACTTGTTTTGAGGATCAGTTTTGATTGAGATCAGCTTTTTAGTTAGTGGAATAATATTAGAAATAGGCATATATTTACTCAGCTTTTAAAAGAGAGTCGTTGTTAATTTATTAAATGTAAAGTACTACAGCTTGACCGGTGCCCATCTAGTTTCTACATTTCCATGTATTCTACCTTCTTTTGCTTCTTTGTCTTCAGCCGAAATCATACTTCTAAAGCCACCAGCCATAACAGGGTTTAGGCTATTATCTGATTCAAGTGAAGGTATGATGAAATTTCTATCAATAGTTACAAACTTTTCTTTTGTAGCAGTATTTTCTATTATACACTGAGGCATTTCAATTTGTAATATGTATGATCCTCTTTTTTCAATCTCGTTGTTGAGAGTTTCTATAAATGAGGGGCTAGATAACTTTAATTTAGGTAGATGACCATAACAACCATATGCGTCAGTAAGAGGTTTAGCTCTTAGTTTAACTTTTCCAGACTCTACTGACTTAGAATCAATATTTTTAGATTCAAGAAATTTTATAAACTCAAGATTTAAACTACTAAATGTTAATTTATCAAAAAGTGATTTACTAGGGACTGCAACCTCTAAATCTTCAGCAATTCTAATTATTTGCTCATAAGAACTTTCAATATCGTTTAAATTATTTCTATCTTTATTGATAATACCTGATTTTAACGAATTAATTGTTACGTCAATCTGACTCTTTAAATTTCTTATAGCCTCAATTTCGTTAGCGAATTCAGATTCGATTCTAGATTCAATAGATTGCTGGTATTTTTTATACTCCCAAAAACCTTCTTTTTTCAGTTTCTCCAACCTGTCTAATCTACCAGATATATCTGAGTTCGTATACCTAGCTACTATTTTCCCTAATCTTTTCTTCTTATTGCTTATTGTATCAAATTCTGAGTCTTCTTTAGCTTTGTTGTTGATAATAGATTTTATATTCTGTTCTTTTTCATTAAGTTCTTTAAGTACATTTTGCAATTCTACAATAAATACCCTGTCTACGCTGTAAATGTCCTTAACTGACCTGGCAATATAACCTAGATTCGTTTTCTCCATGTATTCTTTTGTGTCGTTAATTTTGCTATTTTCATTAACGTTCTTTGGGTTATTAATATTTAAAGTTAAAGCGTGAGCTTTGATAATTTTTCTGTACTCGTCGTTATCTAAAAGGGTCTCAACTTTGAGTTCAGGGTTTTTTAATTTTGCAACCGGATCGCTTGAGCGAACATAAAATAGGGGTACATCTTTCTCTCCATTATTATTAACAAAATTTTCAAACTCCTCAGGTCCCCAGACATTATCATAACCCGAATCTATTCTAATCTTTTCGGGTTGAGGATCTTCGTTTTCTATACCAAACTCAGAAGCTAAAATAGCCTCTTTTTTTTCTTTCGTTACTGCTAACATTATTACTGGTCTTTTGTGAACATTTCGAACTGATTCAATCATCGATCGTATGGCAAATTTGAATTGAGTTTCTTCTCCATTTTCTCTGAACAATACTTCTAGTAGTGGAGTCATCGCCATTGAACCTTCGATCTCAAAAATACTATTTTTAATAATTTGTTTAATCTGATCTTTTGTTAAATCGTTGTTTGAGCATTTCTCTAAAAAACCTTCGAGGAGTGGTTGCATGTCCATTTGCACTCCATAAATAATTGGGGTTCCATCTTTATCAATACAGTATTGATAATCTGTATCCCATTCTTTATTTTTTTCGATTAGAGGAATAAAAGATTTTCGGTACTCCGCATATATTTCTTTTAGCACTTCTGTTACGACTGTAGGATACTCAGTTTTATATTCAAGAAATACTGGGTAACCTATCCTTTCTTGTTCTCCTGTTTCTAAGTCAGTGCGGCTTGGCTCCATACTTCCTTCAAAAGAAACTCTGGTTTCTTCACCCATATCTACTGAGTTTTGTTTTTCAAAAGTTAAGCTGGGAATTTTCTCTGGTAAAGAATTAGGTTTAATATGTATTTCAGTTTTATTTTCATGTTTCATAGCTTATTGAAATGAGTTGAGCTTACTATAAACTATTTTCACAAAAAGATTATATTGTCCACTTAGCAAAGTTCCAGTCTTGAGGTGGACAACGAACCTATATTGGGCTATGATTAGATGAGTTTAATGATACAAAATAAAGAACATTACAATTATTTTCAAATACATCAGAATTCTAGCTTACCGATGGCTATGGAATACGACTCAGGTATGGCTGGTTCGCATATAATGTTTGTAGGTAGCTTACATGGGCATGAACCCGCGGGAGCTATAGCTTGTGTAGAAGTGCATCAAAAACTCAAATCTAGCCAATTAAAACTCAAATCTGGTAAGGTTACTTTCGTGCTAGGCAATCCCAAGGCTTTTTTAGATAATCAGAGATTTGTAAATACTAACTTGAACCGAGCTTTTTTAGATGATATTGAGTCTGGGGTAGAAGGTGAAAGAGCCCTTGAATTTCGTAATTATTTTGATTCTAATTCTGTAGATTACCTTATTGACTTACACTCAGTGTCTTCAGGAGATTTCAAATTTGTGGTTTATTTTGAAGATGAAGTTTTGTCAGAACTGGCGGTAAAACTAAGCCCAGTCGGTACTCATCTAATCGTAAACTCAAGTATTTTGCCAGGTAGTCTGATGGAAGAAGCTGCGCGATATGGAGCTAAAAGTTTAGTATTTGAATGTGGAAATAATAATGATCAGGCTACAGTTGAAATCGCTAAACATCATATAACCTCAGCCTTATTATACCTTTACATGATTGATACAAATGTTGAATTACCCGATATTAAGCCCTCAACAGAAATTTGTAAATATAAAGTTTTAGACTATATTAGACCAGGGGTTGGTTTTAAATTTTTGAACCCTAAGATTACTACTGGAAGTTATTTAACTAAGGGTCAAGTTTATGCTAAATTAGGCGATGGCTTTAAGTATGAAGCTAAGACCGATTGCTATATAGTTATGCCAGATCTATACCCAAATCCAAATGATCATGATGCTGGATTTTTGTGTAGCAAAGAGACTATGACTAGACCTGTTAAGCTAGAGTAATGATAACTTTATTTCAAAATTAAAACTGTATGAAAAAAACTAAAAAAGGATTTAAAGAACATCTAGCTACTAAAGTATGTCAACAATGCGGAATAACCTTTCAGTATCGAAAGAGTTTAAAAAAAGATTGGGCTATGGTAAAATTCTGCTCTAAAAGCTGTCGAAGTAAGTACAAAAAAGCTAAAAGTAAGCGTTTAAACAATCTGTAATCTTAGTTTACAACTTGTTAAAACTGTGCTCGATTATATCATGGAAGCACCCAAACTTAAACTTAATAACATAGAAAAAGTTTTGTACCCTCCGGGTTTAGCTTGCATTGCAATAGCTTGTTGGCTGCATTTATCTGATATACAGTTTAAGGATTCAGATTCTCATAAAATTAACTTGGTCGCCGCAGGCTTATCTCTTGTAACTATAGGTAAAATAGTTCGTTATTCTGATTCTCAAATAAAACTAAATCTGGAAAATAGTAAGAAGCTTGACTTGAGTAATAGTGGGTTGGCGAGTAAATTACCACTTTTAGGTGATAAGGTATCTAGTGATCAGTTTCAAAACTATACTAAAGGTATCACTGAGCTTGTTTCCAGTTTAAAATTAAGTCAGTCTGTTCATATAGTATGCGTGGACTCGCGATTTAGGTTACGAGAGGGTTTGTTGTCTCGTCTTAATTTACCTGTTTCCAGCCTACTTAGATCATTTAAGCTTTATCGTGATGCTAAGAGCAGGTATTTATTATTTAAAGAAGAATTGAAGGGTGGAGATATGGTTTTAAAAAGAATTGATGGAATTTTTGATGATCAGGAGATAACTGATTTTTTGATTCAAGACCCTTTTCCTGTAATTAGTTTTGCTTCTGAAAATTATGATCCTGATGATGATGAATTGTCTAATTATGTGCTGGCAGACGAAATTCCTCTTGAAAAAGCACTTGGTATAGATGTCATAAAATAGGTGACTTATCTACAAGTCTAGTTTGTATAAGTTAATATTGGAAAAGGTGTGAATTCAAATTAAATTGGAATTAGTAAAATATTCTATTTCTGTTTTTGGTTCGGAGACAGGGATTCGAACCCCGATAGTTGGTACCAGAAACCAAAGTCCTACCATTAGACGATCTCCGAGTAATTGCATTAATTTTTTCACCCCTTAGAGTTGTTGTCAATATAGTCAAAATATGCTAAAATAAGTATGATAATTTAAGTTACTTAATAATGAATAAATCTAAAAAAACTGAACGCAATAAAAATTTAAACAAAAGACTAATTTTTTTATCCACTGTTCTAAGCATCTTTGTGGTAAGTTTGGGTATGTTTAACTATATTAATAATCAGAGTTATCTAGACAATAGAGCTAGAGCTAGCGAAGACTTCAGCACTGAGCCAATTAATCCAGGTGGAGGTGATTTAGCCCTTCCCACAGCACCTAGTCAAAATTCAAATGATAGTTCAGCTTCAAATTCTACAACAGTTACTACTTCAGAACCTACAAGTCCAACCTCATCAAACCCCGAAGCTCCAACTAACAAGGCTCCAGGAGATTTACCTAGCGGAGAGTCAGATGTCTTAATTATTGATCAAGATAATCGGGTTGAGTCACAAACACCATCCTCTCAAGAGAATACTAACGTCCAGCAACCTACCTCACAGCCCAATATTAACACGGGTGATACAGTTCGTAGTGGTGGGCTTGAGTTTACTTTAGCTTCTTTAGCCCTTATAGGTTTTGCCGTCTATCTATATTATTACCGAAAAAAAATTCACTCCAAAAGTAAATTAAAAACAGCCGAAAAGAAAATTGCTTCAAAATAAAAGTAAATTAGAATTTTTGATTAAATAGATGTAAAGTGACTATTTTTTATTATTATACGAAGTTAAACTAAGTGTGGTTCTTGACATAACTATGGTGATACGGCAGCTTTTATCATAGATTACCTTAAAGCCAAGCACAATTAGCTCAGAGGTAGAGCGCTTCCTTGACGTGGAAGATGTCGGGGGTTCGAATCCCTCATTGTGCACCAAAAACAGAAACAAATTTCTTAAGTCAATATTCTATCAAATACTTTGCTTTAAAATTTTTTAACTTATGAAATCATCGTATACTGTATACTCTGCCCCAACTGGCAATGGCAGAAAACCAATTATTTTATTAGAGGAGATGGGTATTGAATATGATTATCACCCCGTAGATATTTCTAAAGGTGAGCAGTTTAAGCAGGAATATGTCAAACTTAATCCTAATAGTAAAATTCCTACCTTAGTAGATCATTCAAACAATGATTTTGTAGTTTTTGAGTCTGGTGCGATACTTCTATATCTAGCAGAAAAACATAGTAAGTTTATTCCAGAAGATACTTTATCTAGATCAGAAGTTGTACAATGGCTATTTTTTCAGAACGCAGGAATAGGTCCGATGTTCGGGCAATTTGGTCATTTCTTTAAACTCAGTAAAGAGAAATGTGATCATCCTTATCCTCTTGAACGCTACACTAAAGAAGCCAAAAGATTGCTATTAGTTTTAGACAGTCGACTGAGTAGGTCAGAGTTTATTGGAGGTGCTGAATATAGTATAGCTGATATTTCAACTTTTCCCTGGGTTGATATATTAACTGAATATCTACAAGCGCAAGACTATCTTGAGTTAGAATCTTATCACTACCTGCACAGTTGGCTTAGTAAGTGTAAAGAAAGAAAAGCTGTTGTAAGAGCCTACGAGAGATTATCACTTTCACATTAGTTTCTGTTATTTTGTGCAATAAATATCGTTTGTATTAGATTAATGTAGTGTCTGTATTGTTGGTTTTGGGTTAATGTTTACTTACTTTTTACTGTTGTTATTCTTTTTTGAAGTACACCTTATTGGATATAAACAAATTATGATGACAATTATACTTATATATATAATTGGGGTTTTTCTACCACCTGAGCGAATAGTCTCTATTACTATGCCCTCTTCGGACACGTTGGCTTCTTCTGAAGTTAATTCATTTTCTTCATTAGCCATTATTGGATCTAAAGTTGCTGGCTGAGGCTGAGGCTGGTCTGTATTTAAATTACCATTATACGCACTAATGATTGGTTCAACAGTTTGATCAAGATTGCTAACAACTAAAGCATTTATGATTATCCTTCCTATAGTATACGTTGAATCACCTGGCTGTTGGTTAGCTGGGAGAGTTGAAGTAATTGTCCAGATGTCATTTATTTCGTCATAAGTGCCAGTAACTCCTTCGATATTAAAACTAACAAATCGCAGACCTTCTGGGAGAATACCACTCATTACCAGTTCGGTTAAATCAACAGCACCATTTTCATTTTCTACACTAACAGTTATTTCAATTGTGTTGCCAACATTTGGAGTAGGGTTGCTTACATCTACAGTTGTTACTATATTTGGTACTCCAGTGGTATTATTAGATTCTGTCTCAGTAAACTGTAAACTATTGTTCGCTTCGCCAGAAGTGGTAAAAATGATACTGCTAAATTGATTGTTTTCAATTAAAATTGTATTTAAAGTCTTCCAACTATCATCAAATTGAATTGATGAAAATTCTGGAAAGAGCTTAGTACTGCCATCATCAATATAGTCATTACCATCATTATACCCTATAGGCTGTTGTTGAGTAACAGTATAACTACCACCTTCTAGTGAATTAAACTCGAAATCACCATTATTGTCTGAAGTAGTCATTCTAGAAACACTATTACCACTTAAGTCATTACCTGTAAGGTTTATAGTAACATTTGGGATTGGGGTTTGATCACCCTCATCTATACCGTCTTGATCCTCTTCGGCATAATTCTTACCACTAATACTATTAAATCTAGCAGTACCAAAGTTTACATTTGAGTAATCTGATGTAGTATCATCTAAGACTAAGGTTGTAGCATAATCCTTTTCACTATCGTGATCTTCTAATTGATAATCTAGATATTCATTAAATACCACTTTGTAAGAACCTAGAGCTAAATTATTGAAAGTATATGAATAATCATTAGCTAAATTAACTGTATCTAGTATGTTATCATTTTCATCTAATAAACTGACAGTCCAATTAGTATCTCCAGTCTCTCCAGAATCAAATGTAGAGTTTAGATTCATATCTTCATATACATATCCGGATATCGAATAAGACTGTTGATAGCCAAAACTAACAGAGTTGACATCTCTGGAATTTGCATCTGTAATGTCAATAGTAACAATAGATTCATTAGGAGTATTTATACCATCGGTGTCATATGATTCGGTTAGTGTAGATTCAGATACTATCTTGTAGGTACCTGATAATAAGTTATTAAATGAATAACTACCTTGGAAATCTGTATCTGCTTCATCTATAAGGTTATCTGACTGATCTAAAATTTTAACTCTAGTGTTACTTACTAAAGTTTCACCTGGGTCAATAACTTCATTACCATTTGCATCCATCCATAACTTACCTGATATTGAACCTCTGGGATAAATTGAACCGCTAGATTCAGATAACACTAGTAAACTATTAGTATCTACTCTTGCACTTGCTTGATTATAATAGACACTGTTTACATCATTATTCTGAATATCTAGAGTGATGTCGAAACTCCTACTATTATTACTAGCTAAGTTGGTATCAAGAACTCTAACTGCTGTTACCTCATTTAGTGATGATGGGCAAGTATTACCAGATAGCGAACTACACCAAAGTGTATTACCTGTACCTGTAATATTAGAATTACAGCTATTTGAAGTCATTCCTAAATCAATATTTTTTGGATCACATGGATCATTCGAAATATCAGAAGGTGTATCTTTAGTATATAATAATGATTGTGTTGAATTATCATTTAAAACAATATTATCTAAAGTGCTACTACCACTAAATTGACTACCATTATCATCACCAGAATAGGGTAGAATATCTATTATATCAATAAAAGATACTTGATTGTCTGCATAATTAGTGTAAGTTATGTTATAGTTTATAGACTCATTTTCTAAAACTTCTGGTTTGTCATTTGTTTTTCTAACTTCAAAACGGTTATTAGTAAGATTTTGGACAGCTAATTGATCATTTGAGCAACTGCTAACAATTCTACAATCAATATAGAAATTATCGATTGGAGCAGGATCTTTCAGTGTGTTTAGTCTGCTGTATAAAGTAGTTTGAGAAATATTGGGAGCGAAGGAGGATGCTACAAGTTGAAATTCTATTTCATTAAGGCTTGGCGTATTACCAGTACTGTATTCTAAAGAGTCTATTTGCCAAGTAATAATGCTTGAACCGCCTGGTTGTGTATCTATATATATAGGTTCTAGGCTAATACCATTATATGTGGCACTGCCTGGAACATAATTGATAAATTGAGGTAAGCTATTAACAATTTGAATTTTATCTGAACCACTATCTATAGCAGATAGGTAAAATTCATTTTTCATGGTAATCGGGTTCTGATTTAATAGAGTAGGTGTGCTGGTAGAAATTGTGTTGTAAGGAATAGCATCGACTACATTTAGTCTATCGTAAAGACCCCAACTTGTGTAACTAGTGAATATTAACGGGTCTCTAGCTGTGATGAAATTACCACTTATATTATCTGAATCAACTAAACCAAAATTATGTATTTGCCCGCTGATTACAGATTTAGTTTTTAAACCAGTTTGTAATATATAGTTCACATATTGACCTTGAGTGTCTGCGATAGTAGATATTTTAGGAATAACCGCTCTAACTTTTGTAATATTTTCTACTCCTCCGGGGACATCACTCACGTTATCATACCATACTGGTGATTGGGAATCACTACAATTAGAAGTTCTTTGATCTTCTAGGCTGGCCCACGTGTTGCCAATTCCATCTTTACCACCAGTTCCGTATTCGATTTGAAAGTTGAATGTTGGTGGTAAATATAAACTAGTGTTGAAAGTTTTTATATATAATGCAGTATATCCATCTGGTGAAATAAATCTTTGGTTTTGGCCTCCACCTGTATTATTACCAAATAATCCTGTATGAAGTACGGAGCCTATATTGTCGATATTATCACATATATAATTATTATTTAGATCGATTGTACTTCTAGTTTGCAGGCTTACATTTGATATTACTGATTGATTAGGTAATACTACATGTTCTCTTGTAGTACTGGTAAAATTGTTTGTATTGGCGTTAGGCTCATACCATTTTTCGTATTCGATCACTCCCGTTGACGAAACTCTTGGAAGATAAAAGTTATCATTATTATCTGATGTATCCTCAATACCTGCCCCATAATTAGATGCTCCAGAAATAGAATTTGGGTCAAAGTTTTTAATCTCATTTATTATCATTTCTCCAGGTGATGATGTTACATTTGAGTGTGGAACAAATAACTGGGGTACAAGCTCCACTTCACTTAGTCTACTAGGTTCGACTATATTCATTTCAATGTTGATTTCGTCACCAGCTGATGCTTGTGTACAGGAAAAAGTAACAATTGAATTTGTACCACTGTTATAATGAGGGCATGGATCTTTAGCAGTTTGATTTACAAAGTTAAAGCTGATTAATTCTACGTCTAAGGCTTTATTGACGTTGTTCTGAAAAAACTGATTTATGTTAAAATTGATAGTCTCAGAGATAGATAAAGATTCGATTCCAATCTTGTTGTTATCTTGAGCAAAAATGATTCTGGGGCGAACATAATAGCCGAGTTCACCGGAGTTGCTTCTAATAGTAGAAACTGAAAAGCTTCTATTTGGGTTATGCAAAATATTCCACTCTGGTCTTCCAGATGTAAAAAAATTAACTGTGTTAGAGTTGACTGCGGTAATTGTATTATCACTATTTGTGGATTCTACAACTGCTTGAAGATTAATGTCTGAGTAATTGGCGTTATCATTTGAGATATAACCCCAACCTTGTATAGAAATATTAGAACCTGCTGTAACTTGTCCAACACTACAAATATAGTTTCCAGCACTGGAATTATCTATATAGTTAATACACTCAATACTCTTATTTTCTATTTTTGAGAATATCGGCTGTCCAGCTAGTGGTTCGGTATTTGCTATTAGTAGGTTTGGTAAGCTGATAGTTAGTTGATCTGCATCAGCGTCATTCACACTTACGTCGATTCTGAATTCGACTCTGTCGCCATTTCTAACGTAAACATCAGAATCACAATAATCATCACCTGGGCTTGGTATATCTCCACAGTTGCCAGATTCAAATGATTTTACAAGCGATGAGCCAGTTTTTTCGATAAATAAGTTAGCTCCAATTGTAGGTGCAGCTTCTATATTTATAGTGTTAAGGAGAATTGTTAAGAGAAAAATTAAAGTTGTTGAGATACTTATTATTTTACCCAAAAGCGATAAATTTGATATGTATGATTTACTGACAGACATGTTTTATATTTGTACTTTTTGTTATTCGCACGCCAGTGTATCATCAAAATTTAATATCTGCAAGTAGTTTTCGAATTTCCCTATTTACATCTAATCCATCTCTCATTCTTAGACTCAAATCTTGCTGACTAAACAAAGCTCATACTAAATATGAGCGAGCTTAGCAGATTAGACGATAAAAGTGAGTTTTTATACAATCGAAAAAATAGTCACATTTTATCTTATTGGTATAAGAAGTTAACTAAGTTTTAGCTTGTTTGATTTACGATTCTTGTAAATTAGGTAAGCTGATCCTGCAACAAATATTACGGCAGATACGCTAGTCAAAGCTATACCTCCTGATCTTACTGTGGTGTTCACAACTGGTACAAATAGTTCCCTATAATCTGCTATTCCATCACTGTCAGTATCTACTGGTATACAATCAGTTAAGTTAGTACAGCTAGAACCTTTTTCATCAGCGTCTAATAAATTATCATTATCAGAATCTAAATCTCTATAATCTGGAGTACCATC
>JBCDGH010000008.1:0-39098 GCA_038751365.1 Patescibacteria group bacterium
AGGTTTAGTGTATTTTGGTCTTTGTTTTCGAATAGTAAATCAAAAAGAGTGTCATGCTCTATATCTTTTTTATACCTTCTAAAATCAATCTTTTTATCAAACCAAGACCTCACATTTTTTTCAACTATATCCAACATCCTATTGCTAATATCAACAGCAACGTAATTTTTTATAGTTACTCCGTCTATAAGAAGTCTTGTTATTAATGTTTTTAGCGGGAAACCGTTTCCTGGACCTACATCAACTATATTAATAGACTTAAACTTTGATATTTTTTTCAAAATCGTACTGTAAGAAATTGCAAGTAGTTCTTCAGTATTCTTGACTACAGGGTAAGTGCTTTGATTAAGGCTATTCTCATATGACTGATTCCACATATCTGCCCCTTCACCAAAATAAGAGTATTTTAAAGGTATAACTTTCTTAGTGCTTAGTAAATTTACTAGCTCAACCTGTTCTTTATAATTAAATATTTCGTAAAATTCTTTCTTGGGGCTAACTTCTTTGTAACTGGTACTAGTTTTATATTTTACACCTTCTTCTTTGAGTTTCAAAAGTTCAGCAAAATTATGCTCATTTTTGTAAACTTGGACTTTTTTGTCACTCTGATTAATCTGTAAGTTATTTTTACCATCAATAGCGGACTCTAACCATCTAGTTACAGTAGTCTTAGAAACTTTAAATTCTCTAGCAATTTCCGCATTAGTGCTATAATAGCTCATATTTAGTTATAAAATTATTGTGTGACTCGCTTGACAAAGCCGTGATTTTGGTGTAACTCTTTTTTACTTACTTTTTAACTACAGTTTTATGCCTTCATACAAAAAATACGATATACCTGGAAAAATTAAGTTAGATCAAGATCATTTTCTTTTCTTGAAAAAAAGGCTTAAAGAGCTAGAGTTAATGTATAAGCTATCTCCAAAGCTAACCAAAGCTCAGATAAGGAAACTACAATATCAATTTGAACGCATTGTCAATGCAAAATAGCATTCGTAATATTTAAAAGTGGATCATATGTCTAAAATATCTTTACCATTGTATTCTAGTAGCTTAGATTTGACGGGTTTTACTGAGAATAATAAGATAGTTTCTCAAATAGGAAAAGCAATTCGTTATCATCGCAACCAAATGGGTATGACTCAGCAGGAGTTTTCGGAGCTGATGGGTTTTAACAGGACTTATCTTAGTTCGATTGAAAGAGGTGAAAGGAATATATCTTTAATTACGTTGATTAACATCTCTAAATATTTAGATGTGAGCATTGTAGAGTTGGTTAGTTTTTAGTTGGTAATACTTTATCTGTTTTTTGTTGGTTTAGAGTTATAGTGTTAAAGGCAAGCTCAATGCCATTATCTTTAAAAGCGACCAAAACTAGGCGACAAAACTGATTTAGAATTTCCCGAAACTTATCTACATGAGCTGGAAACCATACGCAAAAATCTACACCGCTAGCTGCAATAGATAATTGGATTTTTGGCTTGTAACTTACTGGTATATGATATTTTTTGTAGTAAGCTGCGTTAAAAATTTCTTCTAGAACAGCACCTAGAATCTGCTCTGCTAATCCAAAATCTGAATCAAAGGTGATAGTAGTATTATAACTGTGCCACAAAGCTTTATTTTTTAGGGTAAAGTTCATGACTGCTCCCTTCATTACCATGTTATTAGGGATTGAGACTGTTCTACCAGTAAGCATTTCCCTATTCAAATTCCCGTTATTATCGCCATCTCCAAGTCGCTCTTCTAGTATAGTCCTAAAAATTTCAATTTTAGTCACCCTTCCATAAATATAACTATGTGCGCCGGCTACTTTAATTATGTCTCCTACTCGGTATTTTTCTCTACTTAGAATAAATACCCAAGCAAAAAAACTCGATACAAAATCTTGCAAAGCTACTACTAGAGCAGCTGACAAGATACCTGAGATGGCGATTATCGTATTACTATGTCTAGAAAAAATACTAATGCTCAATCCAGATATTACAAAAACAAATAATAAGTTTAGCCAATTACGGAATCTACTTTGTAGAGTTTGATCCTTAATCACAACTAGAGCTCTATTTTTGAAAAGTTGAAAAGTAACGTACACAAATACTAAACCGGTCAAATAAGCTACTATTTCTAAGTATAAAATCTTTTCTCCAGCAAATATTGGAGGTATTTGAATTTCTTTTAGTAAATCCGTGAAATTTTCTATTATATCATTCATATTTTTAATCAAATTAATTACTTTATACCAGTTTACGTAAGTTAACACGGGTATGGTTATAAATACTCAGTCCAAAGAAAATTAGTGCAGTTTTGAAGCTACACTAACTTGCGCGAGTTGAGTTTTGAATTTGCTGCTCAGCTGAGGTTAGGGTGTTACCACATTTCGTCCAATGGAAGCGTAATAAAAACCGAGATCTTGCATTTTTTTGGGGTTGTATAGGTTGCGACCGTCAAAAACTACTTTCTTGTTTAGTAAATTTAAAATTTTATCATAATCAGGGGTTTTAAACTCATTCCAATCTGTAGCAATCACCAAAGCATCAGCTCCGTCTAAAATATCGTAAGGGTGTTCCCCATAAGAAATCCTTAAGTTTGTAAGCTTTTTGGTAGATTCCATAGCTTCTGGATCATAAGCATAGACATCTGCTTCGGCTGCTAGTAACTCTTCTATAATTGTTATTGCAGGTGATTCTCTAATATCATCGGTATCTGGTTTGAAAGCTAGACCCCAAACAGCTATTTTCAATCCTCTTAAATTATCTCCAAAATAGTTTTTAATCTTAGTTACTAAAGTGTGCTTTTGATAGTTATTAACACCGGTAACAGCCTCTAAGATTCTGAAATTATAATCGTGAGCTTTGGCAATTTTGTGTAGGGCAGAGACGTCTTTAGGAAAACAGGAGCCGCCATAACCAATACCAGATCGCAAAAATTTTTTACCAATTCGACTATCTGTTCCCATCCCTTCATAGACATGGTCTACATTAGCTCCAACTTTCTCACATAAATTTGCTACTTCGTTAATAAATGATATTTTGGTAGCTAAAAAAGAGTTAGCGGCGTACTTGGTCATCTCTGAGCTAGCTTCATCCATAAAAATTAGTTGGCGGTCGCCTCCCAAAAAAGGGTGATATAATTCTTGCATTTTTTCTCTAACCTTCTCTGATCTTGTACCTATAACAATTCGATCTGGCTTCATAAAGTCTACGACTGCTGTCCCTTCTCTTAAAAATTCTGGGTTAGAAATAACATCAAACTCTTGATCAGTATATTTCAGAATAGCTTTTTTGACGAGCTCTGTGGTACCCACTGGAACAGTACTTTTATTTATAATTATTTTATATTGATTGACTCCTTTAGCAATGTCCTCAGCGACACTTAAAACATATTTTAGGTCAGCAGAACCATCTTCTTTTGGCGGGGTAGGTAAGCATAAGAAAACAACTTCAGAGGTTTCTACAGCCTTGACCAAATCAGAAGTGAAATTAAGCCTCTCTTCCTCAATATTTCGAACAAATATTTCCTCCAAACCTGGCTCGTAAATTGGTATAACATGATTTTCCAGCTTTTCCAGCTTTTCCAAATTATTGTCTACACAAATCACTTGATTACCCGATTCTGCCAAACATGTACCTGTGACTAAACCAACGTAACCTGTTCCGATAATTGCGATTTTCATATAATTGCTAATTTTAATAAGTAATAACTCTTACATTTACAAAACATCTATAAAATACTACTTAAGGCTTAATTTAAAGAGCTATTTCAGACGGTAGAAAAATGCTTTCACTTAGTTAAATTCATGTCAATAGAGCTTATTAAAATGCGGAAAGAAGACAAGTGGGTTATTATTTTGCATCAGTTTAGTTGGACTTGAAAGATAAAAAAATAGAAAAGCACAAATTAACAGGTTTTTTACAAAGTAGTATTACTAAGTCATAGTTTGTAAAAATGATATGCTTAGTAAGCAACGAATAGGATCTTTGATCTACTTAGGTAAGCGGTGTGAGCTGTGGCTGGATACAGAACAATCAAAAAACTTTATTTTTAGAAATCAAAAGTTTTGGGTTAGTAGTCGTATAGCTAATAACAGTGCTGTGATTAATAAAGAGTTTGATAAGTTTTGTGAGATTGAGCTTGGCAAGATTATTGATAAAGCTATAGATAAACTAAAACGTAAAAAAATTAAGTTAGCCTTGGATCATACTGATGGCAAAACTACTTTTAAAAAAGTTGTAACTCTAGCTATTGACGACTATTTGAAGCTAATTGGTTTTGACAAGAAGGTCGAATACAAAATTGGTAACTATGAAAAAGAATGGGGAATTAATCAAATCAACATTAAGCAAAAAAACTTTGTGCTATTTTTTAACCTAAATCTTATTAAATTTGATTCGGGCGAGCATATTAAGTATGTAGTGGCTCATGAGTTAGCTCATATTTTTCATCGAGACCATGGGAAAGAGTTTAATACTACCTTAGAAAAACTGTTTCCTGCTAAGCGAAGTTCTGAAAACTTTTTTGACTTCAGGTTACCCCAGATGTTTAGCTCTAAGACTAGTTCAAGCGGTAACTTATTTTTATTTTTTGTTATTATAATACTGATGTATGGCTTATGGTTATTTATTGGAGGATGGCTAAACAGTACATTTAATAGCTCTGTAGCTCCAACTTTTTAAGACAAGATAATATGTCGAGAAAAATTGTTTGACATAAGCTAGTTTTTGTGATATATTGTCTGTAGGTATTTTTAAAATATCTATTTTAACAAAATTGGAGAAGAAAAATGTATAATTACGTAGCTGTAAAAAACGGCAAAGTGATCGCAAAATCTGACTGTATGCAAAGTATAAACAAGTTTGCAATACGTGAAGAAAATTCATCTTCATGTCTTGTATACACTTATGATGTCAATCTACCAGGAGGAGATAAATACTCTTCTCAAGCACATAGTTGCAAAACTATAGTGTAGCTTTTCTATAATTACTAGCAAGTCGAGTATTAATTTATTCCTTGCTAGCTATCTCATTAATTCTATCCCTAAAGAATAGTTTTTTTGTCCTCTTTTTCCTGTTGTAAAATAGTTTTAGCTTGGCTAATATCCTGAGTTTCCATCAGTTTTGCTCTTAGCTCACTACTTCCATGGTAACCTGAAATATATATTTTGAAATATTTTTTTAGAATGGCATAGTTTTTTTGCTTACCCCAAGTCTGTTGCCAAGTGTCTAGATGTGTTTCTAGTAATTTCAATCTTTCAATTATTTCAATTGGTCTTTGAGTCTGATCATTAATGACTTGTCCTTGATTGTTAAGTTTCATTTTTGGGTTAAATATCCAAGGATTCTTAAACACTCCTCTGCCTATCATTATTCCGTCCAAGTTGTAAGCTTCAGCATAGTTTATTGCTTGAGTGTAACTAGCTATATCCCCGTTTCCGACTATTAAAGTTGGTTGATTTTTATTCTCTATATCTGTAAAAACCTCATCCCTTATTTTTACCACTTTTCCGATCTCATCCCAGTGGCAAGGTACTTTAGATTCTTCTTTGACAGTTCTGCCATGGATAGTTAGCACAGCAGGTCTAGTTTCACGTAACAAAAAGCCAAGCCACTCTTCAGTCTGAATAGAAGCAAATCCAATCCTAGTTTTTATCGATACAGGTAAATTAGGAGCACCTTCTTTAACAGCGAGAACGATTTCTTTAGCTAAACTATGATTTTTGATTAAGGCTGAGCAAGCTCCCATTTTGATGACTTTTTTTACTGGGCAACCCATGTTAATGTCTATACCAGTAAACCCCATATTTTGAATTAACTGAGCTGTTTTATAATAATCTTCTGGGGTTATACCCCAAACTTGGGCTACCAAAGGTTGCTCTTTTGGATCGTATTTCAGCCTATGAATTACTCTAGTTTGTCCAACAGATTGTAGACCCTCACAGTTGGTAAACTCTGTAAACATAACATCAGGTCTACCGCAAAGAGATACAATTTGTCGAAATACAGTGTCGGTGACATCCTCCATAGGAGCTAAAGCCAAGAAAGGCTTGGGTAATCTGTTCCAGAATGACAACATTAATTTAATCTTATTATTGAGCTATCTAGGTAATTGACTGACCAACGAATATCAGCTTGCGTAGCTAAGCGGTCTTTAGGTTGTGGATATTGAAGCGTGATATCTCTTTCTGTATTGGGTAAAAATCCTTGAAAACTATACTCTCCTATACCTACTACACTCTCTCTAGTGTCTCTAATAATGTATAAAACGTCAATGTTATCGATATATACCTGATCTTCGTTCTTGAATACTGCTCTGACCTCTAACTTGTCTGTACCTGGAATATTTCTTACACTTTGCTCTTTGATTACTACATTTGGTTGTTTGGAGATACCAGTCTGGTTTGGATTATAGTTGACTGGTTGAGTCTCAGGCTCTTTGATAATATTTAGTTTAGTACCACTAGGATCAGGTGAGGTAGCTACGATATATTTAATTTCGTTAGGCAATAAGTAGCTTCGATATTTTTTTTGAGTCACTACTGCGTCTTCATCAGTGAGTATCTGCACTGTGTATACGTAAGGGAAAAACCCAATTTCGGGGTTAACTTTATTATTGATGGTCAGGTAAAGAGTATTTTCGCCGTTTATAAGGTTGGTGACTTGAGTCTCTCCGATTAAAACCTCCTTTTCGGAAATGTTTTTGGCAATAACGATATTATTGTCTCTAAATCTATTTGGATTGAAAGGTGCTTGAAACCATAGGTTAGAAATCTGCTGGGCTATAAAATATGCTGGAGCAAGCAATACCAAACAAATTCCAGCAAAAATTAACACAGATCTACGCACCCCTCCCTGAAAATAGAGAGAGATATTCTCAATTTTATACTGAAGATCGTCTGCAAAAGACATGCTAGCAGTGACCAATTTTTCGCTTCTTTTGTCAATTTTTTAGTCTCGTGTATCAAGCCATTTTAAATCAGTGTTGCAAATGTAAATATATCTTCTTGATCATCTTAACTTTTTCTTTATTAAGAATATATTTTTTAGTACCTACAAACTTGCTAGTCAAAAGCTCGTGTGAGTTGTCTTCCTCCATTATTAGTTCGAAGCCCATTTTTTCATAAAACTTACAAGCTCTGATGTTATAGTTTATAACATAAACAATTATATCAGTATTTTCTACCGATTCAACTATAGCTTGTTCAAATAATATTTTACCCAATCCTTTACCTTGATATTGCTTGTTAATATACAGTTTTGAAATTTCTGATACATTATTTTTGAACTTATAAGTTACAAACCCTTGAATTTCCCTACCTACTTTGTATACCCAGGTTTTCTTGTAAGGTTTAAAGATACTTTTTGCTTTTTCAATAAATTCTATTTTTTCAATGTTTTCTAGACTGATACTGTATTTATCTGAAATATAGCTGAATAAATAACCATTCTTTAGAATAGATGCTATCTGATCAATGTCTTTGATTTTAGCTAATTGAATGTGTTTATCGATTATCATAAAATTCTCATGTTCATAGTCAATAAAAGGTTTAGGGTTGTACAGAAATGAGAGGTAGAGGTGTAAACTTCTCATTTTTAAGACAACTTTTCTAATTGGAAGTCAGTTTTGGTTTCAAAGTTATTGTCTCCTCAGGTCCAAGATCTTTCTTGGTTGATTTTTTCTTTGTCTCTGAAAGCTTTTTCTAACTCAATTTTGTAATAATTTGCGATTGTGCACAGGTAGATGAAAATGTCTGCAATTTCTTCACTTACCAAACTGACTTTTGAATTAGTTTCAGTTTTTAAACCTTCTTGTTTTCTTATAGATTTGAATAATTCTCCCACTTCTTCACCAAGTAAAAGAGAATTTTGTAGAACGGTGTTATCAGTAAAACCACGCTCTTGTACTATTTGCTTTACATAGTCTTGAAAGTCAGATAAGGTAGGATTTGGTTTAAGAACAGGCATATTGTAAGGTTATGAATAATGCATCGGAAAATTGTGCCTTGAACTAGAATATTTCTTTAGGCGCATATAATATATTGAATAAAATTAGACTTTTATCGCTTTACCATAAATATCAATATATTGTGATTTATAGTTAATATTAGCTTTTTTGCCTGAAGCTAGTCGTTGTAATAAATAAACTTCCAGTGGGTAAAAATTTCTATTTTCCAGTACTTTATCGTGATGTTTTTCGTGATAAAATCTGCTTATATCAATTAAAAATAGGCTTAGCTTCTGGAATACGTTTATTGCCTTTCCTTGTTGTTGATGTGCTCTCCAGATAGTTTCTAGCCTGGTTGTGTAATGTGGGAAATAAAACAAAAACATACCGTTTAGAAATCCTACACAGTAGATGGGCAATAACCAAAAATATAACCAAATATTTAAATTTCCACTAAAATAGAAAGCTGCTACAATGGCAATTTGAGCTAATCTGTTAAGAAAATATTGCCATGCAGGGAATTTCTTCTGCCACAATTTCTTCTGCCAATAGTATCTATCGTGATGCCAGATATTGAAAGGTAAAAAGATAAAATTCTTGGAGTTGGTTATGGTATAGTCGGGGTCAGCTGTAGGATTAGAAGGGTTTCTGTGATGAATAAAGTGAGTACCTTGGAAAGCTGGGAAAGTAACTCCTCCAATGATAGCACTAACATTCCCAAACAGATCGTTTAACCATTTATACTTACTGAGTAGTCTATGTGACGCTAAATGAAGTATATTTAGATTGTAGTGTAAGCAGACAATTATGCAAATTCCTAGACCTAGATTCTGCATAATATTAAGCTCATTATTAAGAAGTACATAAAATATACTAAATAGGATCGAGTTGGCTATTAGAAAAACTAGTCTATTAAGATTGTATTTGGTAAAGATTATCTGCTTAAGCATTTTAAGGTAAAAGCTTGGTTGGTATGTATTAGTTTTTTAGATGATAATTTCTTCAAAAAATAGTTTTCGACACTACTATATTCAGTCTTTAACCAAGTAATAAAGTGAATGTTGCTTGATATTATTTTAACAGTTAACTCCTGAGGTTGGTTGTTGTAAAAAACTTTAAGTTGCTTAAATTCCTCAGTAAAGTCGGGATATTCTCTAGATAAATCGTGGTGAGTAGTTTCTACTAAAATGCTATACAGCAGAGCCTCTTTCCAAAGATTTTTCTTCGTGGTTTTTTGTAAGCCTTGTTTGAGACTAAGCGGTTCCAACATTGCCTACAATATGTGTTAAATTTAGTCAGCTGTCAATCTACTTGACCAAAGCTTTGTATCTAGCTTCTTTAAAGATTAGAAAAGATCTTTAAATTCAGTCTAATGTCTTTCGATCCAAAAAAAAGTAAAGTTGCTATATTTCACGCTTTTTTGAAATCTGATTGTAAGGGTGGTGGTGAGCGCTTAGTTTTTGATGTCAGAAACTATTACGATGCTGATTTATTTGTTGGTGGTATATCGCTAGATACATGGGGTAAACATAATGCTGATAAAGATAGTTTTGTGAAAGAAGTATGGAAACCTAGTGCTAACCTAACTTATCTACATCATGATAGTAAGTTGCCCGTCTGGAAGAAAATTAAAAGGCAGTTATTTTTCTTGTTTAGTCCTAAAGTTAATCAGCTTAATAGTTATGATGTGGTAATTTTTAGTGGTAATATCGCTTTTATCATGGGTAGAATTACTAACCCAAAGGTAAAAAAAGTAATGTACTGTCACACTCCGCCACGACCCTTCACTGACCAGCTAGAGGCTAGACTAAAAGCTCATAAACCAATTTTTAGACCCATTATGAAATGGTTTGCTAATTGGGTGGTAGCTCAGTATCGCAGTGATTGTCAAAAAGTAGATCTAGTTATAACCAATTCACAGAACACCAAGAATCGATTGCAAAAATATGTAGGAATAGACTCTACAGTTATATTTCCGGCTATAAATACCCAAAAGTTTAAATATATCTCGCAAGGTGATTACTATGTTTCTTATACCAGATTAGAGCCACTCAAGAGGACTCAGTTAATTTTTGAAGCCTTTGCTCAAATGCCAGATAAAAAGTTGGCTATTGCTTCTAGTGGCCCTTTGGCAGCTTGGATAAAGGAGCAGATTAAAGTCAGAAATCTTAAAAATATTACTTATGTGGGTATGGTTACAGATGAAGAGTTGGCTAGCTTGGTAGGTAATTGTATAGCTGGCATTATGATTCCGGTTAATGAAGATGCAGGTATTACTCAGTGTGAAATTATGTCCGCAGGTAAGCCTGTAATTGGAGTTAACGAAGGAGGGCTTAAGGAAACGGTTATTGACGGTAAAACTGGCGTTCTGATACCTGAGAATCCTAGTATTGATGATCTTAAGCAAGCAGTTAAAGAAATGACACCCAAAGTAGCTTTGAGTATGAAAGAAGATTGTATTCAGCAAGCCATGCGGTTTGATTCTAAGGTATTTTTTGAAAAAATGAATCGCGAATTGAATAATATTGATAAGGAAGTATAATGATTTTAAGCTCAGTCAGAATTATAACGATACTAGAGTTGCTAGTCTTTTTGTTAGTAGCGGCGGTTCATCTCGTACATTTAGATAATTTACCCAGAGGTTTGTATTTGGACGAAAGCTCAATAGGACTAAATGCAGCAACTATAGCAGACAAAGGTGAAGATGAGTTTGGGCAAAATTACCCTTTGTATTTTAAAGCTTTTGGTGAGTATAAAAATCCAGTTTACATTTACAGTGCAGCTGCCGTTTTTTATTTTTTTGACGTCTCTGTATATAATTTGAGATTAACTAGTGCTATTTTCTTTATCTTAGCTTTGCTACTAATTTGGATTCTGGTTAAAAGAATATTTGCTGATAATAGATATATAAATTTTTATACTTTGATTGGGTTTGGTTTTTTACCACATTATTTTAATATTTCCAGAGTTGCTTTTGAATTAATCAGCTATCTTACTTTCATGAGTTTATTTTTGCTCTTACAGTATCTTACTTTCGAAGGGCAGTCTAAGCTTGATGAGTCTGAAAAAACTAGCCTTATTCATAAACTTCTACTATCAGCATTAACAGGAATTTCTCTAGGAGTCTCTATATATACTTATTCTACAGCAAGATTATTGAGCTTTGTTTTTCTATCTACTTTAGGTGTAATCTATTTTAGTCGCGAAAATATTTCTAAACTACTTTTGGTGGTTATATTTTTTTTGCTTACAGTTAGTCCTTGGATTGTTTATATAAATCAAAACCCCGATCATCTTACAGGGAGATTTGCCGAAATCTCTTATCTGACCGATGCAAGTACTAGCATTCTGACTAAGGCTGGAACTTTTGTCTTTGAATATTTGAGATATTTTAACCCTAATTTTTTATGGTTTCAAGGTGATGCAAATTTACGCCATACTATTGGTAGAGGTGGTTTAGTGTATATTTCAGTCCTTCTTTTATTTTTACTTTCGGTGTACAAATATTTTTGTAAGCAATTTCCTAATCATAATAAGCATATACTGTTTTTACTTACCAGCGCGTTTTTTTCTATAGCTCCAGCTGCACTAACTAATGATGGCACACCTCACGCCCTTAGGAGCTTGACTTTGAGTTTGTTTGTATTCTTATGTTCTTGTTACGGTTTTCACTGGTTAGTGAAAGATAACAAGTATAAGTCTGTTGGATTAGCTTTAGTCTTTGGACTCTTGGTAATAGAGAGCCTATGCTTTGTGGACTACTACTTTAAAGCTTATCCTAATAAAAGTCGAGCTGCTTTTGAAAGTTATGGTATTCTAGAGTCCTTACAATCTTTCCATAGTGATAACCCTCAAAGTCCTAAAGTAGTTTTATCTACTAGCATACATCAGGCACAGACTCATTTGAACTTTTTTAAATATGTTTTAGATAGTGATTTGAGTTATGTTAGTATCGAGGAGCCAATACCTCAAGAAAATACATGTATTATCTATGATCCTAAAGACCAAGAGAGTTTAGATAGCAATTCTACTTTGGAATTTGTTAATCATAATCAAAATGATTGGTTCGTGAAAACTAGGTGTTATAAATAATCTCGTTTTTAGACCAGCTGCAAAAAGACTACTATAAATAAAGCTAAGGATAGGGCTATTCTATAGATAATAAAAGGTAGAAAAGTGTTGGTACTCAAGAATCTTAGCAACCATCTTAGCACCGCCAGACCTACTAGGTAAGCTATGACAAAGGCTACTAAAAGACTGACTAAAGATAAGTGAATATAGATTTGATTCGACCAAGATAGAGCAGTTGGCAAGAGGTTAAATCCATTACCAAATAAATCTAATATTATTTTTGCAAGGTCTATTAAACTTATTATCGTTAGTGCAGGGATAGAAAGCAAAAAAGAGAATTTTACTGATTGGGCTCTGTCTCTACCTAGCATTAAGGCTCCACTAATAGTAGCTCCGCTCCGGGAAATACCTGGAAAAGCTGCCAAGCTCTGGAACAATCCTATTAGAATGACTTCACTAGGTGACATTACTTTAGGTTTGGATTTATTTACTGCTAACTTATAAATTCTTTCACCTAAATACATCAACATTGAACCTATTAGAAGAAACCAAGCTATTCTATCAAGACTGCGATTGCTATTAGCCAAGCTTTGTAGTAGTCCACCAAGTAGAATTAAGGGCATGCTACCGACTATAATTTGGGATAAAATTAAATCTGTCTGGTTAGTGATGTGTAGTTCGTTGACTTGTTTTAAGCGTCTTTTACTGGAAGTACTCTCTATATTAAATGCTTCCCACCAAGACAGAAAATTAGCCAAAAACTCTTTTCTGCTATCATTGCTTAAAACTAGTTGTTTTATGCGTTTATAATAAATCTTAAGATCTTCTTTAAAATACTGCAGAATTGCGATAAGAGTCCCAAATTGGATAAAGTTACTCGTGGTTAAGCCGATATCTTTACCTTCAAGTAAAAAACCAGTAATAAGTCTTAAATGAGCAGTCGAGGAAACCGGTAAGAATTCGGTAATACCCTGAATGACACCAAGAATAACTGCCAGAAGTAGCTCGTTCACTATTGAAAAACTCATACTTTGCTATACTTTCATAATATCTACTTCTTTTGCTTTAGCTATGTCTTCTAGCTGTTTGTTGAGCTTATCAATTTCCTGTTGTAATCTAGTTTCATAATTTCGCAGGTCATCTTCGCTAATCTCGGAGTTTTCTTTCTGAGACTTCTGAGATTTTAGTAATTCTTGTCGTACGTTTCTAGCTGAAATACGTGCATCTTCTAAATTTTTGTATACTTCTTTTACTCTAATTTTTCTAGTTTCTTCGGTTAGTGGGGGAAAGTTTAGCCTAATTCCAGCTCCATCATTAATAGGATTGACTCCTAAGCCCGAGTCAGTTATAGCTTTTTCGATTGCATTGTTGAGGCTTTTGTCAAATGGTGTAATTAACAGCTGACTATTTTCAGGAATATTAACAGTAGCTATTTCCTGTATTTTCATTTTACTACCATAGGCTTCTACTAGTATATGTTCTAGTACTCCTGCGTTGACTCTTCCGGTGCGCATTGAGGATAGTGACTTCTGAAAATTATCAATTATTTTTTGTGCTGGTAAAATCTTATAAGACATAGGTTATAATAACTAAAAATAAGCAATCACAGCTTTATTGTCAATTTGACCTAAATACTCATTTATGCCATTATCACGAGGATGTTTTCTTATCTCCAAATAGTTCAAAAACTAGTGAGTAAAGAGATTTATGCTAGAGGTATAAGATATTATTTAGAGGGTCGAGTAGTAAGTTGCGATGACCTTAAATTAGATTTTTGGAGAAGTTATGTAGTAAGTGATAATCATGGTGAATTTAATATTAAAATACCTCTATTACATTTAGCTTTAGATCAAAGTAAGTTTGGCGACGCTGACATAGCATTGCAACAGGTAACGACTTGTACTTGCAACTACTTTGAAGAGTATGGTGTATGTCGACATATTGTAGCAGTATGTGCTAGTATTGAGCAAGAATTTGGTTTGAGTAAAAATAATCAAAAATTAAAAGCTGAAAAACAGGTTAATACTCTGTTAGAATCTATATTCGAGGCGGAGATAGATAAAAAATCTAGGAAGTGGTTGAGCCAGATCGAATCCTATATTTATAGTTCTAGAAGTTACGGACCACACTGGTTTGATGAGGTAATTACTGAGTCTAAAGCTAATGTAAATAAATATACTGAGTTTTTTGACGAGTTTGGTAGAATCGTCACGGAGTCAATAAAAACTTGGGAAGGAGAGCTGAGAGTAATTAATCTGATCAAACAATCTTTGTATTTTGGAGGTAAATTCTGGTGGACATTCTGGCTTCCTTACTTTGATAAGTTAGAGTCAAGTAATAAGCTGAATTTGTTGATTTCTGCCTGGAAGATGTATCTGGTAGGGTCTTTTAGAGAGTTTGCAGAAGATTTTTTGCTACTGATAAGGGGTTTAGAGCAGGTAGAGAAAGCCGAAATGATGGAATTGTTAAGAAAAGAGTTTCGACAACAAAGCAAAGTCTGGGTTAATTTTGCAATAGAGAGTCACTATTATGAATGGTTAAGTGACAATCTAGACACGTTAGACCCAGAGAACTTGATTAGAGTTCATTCAATACTTCATGAAGAGCAAGATGAGATTGAAAGAAGATTGTTGGGTCAGGTGAAGGTCTGGGTTAATTTTCTACAATCAGGAAATTATGATGAGCTGTTAGCTACTATGAATAAGTGGCAGACCGAAATAGGCAGAACTGATTTATATGATATGGCTACTAATTACATCAAAGATAATCACCCGAAAAAGAAGAGATTAATTGCTAAATTGAGCTGAGTTAAGCACTTGATTTTTTTTGAAAAACTGTTGAATCTAGGACTAATTTACTATACTAATGATTTCAAAATCGCACTCACGTAAAATTTGGCGAACAGCTCTGTTGCCGGTTATTGACTTTCTATCAATTGTCGCTGGATCAAGCTTGATTTACCTTATTAGATATAGGTGGCTTGATGATAATTTTTTTGGCTATAACTTTGGTATAAAGCAAATTTATGGACTAACATATCTAAGATGGTCTCTACTTTTTGCCTTAATTATAATCATTATCTATACCTTTTTGGGATTATACGAAGTAAATAGAAAGAATAGCTTTTGGAAAACACTAATTAGTTTATCCTCTGGTGTATTTGTAGTTTTATTAGGTTTGATTACTTATTTTTTCTTTTATGAATATGATAGCCAGGCATTACCAAATGGTGTACCAGTTAGTCGTTTTATCTTAGCTACTGGGGGGTTTGTGGTGCTTTACATGGTGCTTTTTGGTAGGGCTATAATTTGGGCTGTTGAACATCTACTTTTTAAATTAGGGTGGGGAAAGTTTGATGTGGTTGTAATCGGAGATCAAAGAGATCATTTGAGTAATTTTTTACAAAATAGACCTGATATAGATCAGATTTACTATTTTACCACTTTGAACAAATCTAGTCTTAATCGGATCAAAAACGGAGTTACTAAAGGCTTGATATCTGAAATATATTTACTCGCAGGTCAAAATGAGCTGGAAATAGAATTGACTGAAATTTGTGAAAGGTACAAAGTCAGTTTTATATTTTCACCTCTCGGTTTAAAAGATTATCAGGCATTTGACTTGAAAGCTGTTACCATTGGTCAAAAAGTATTTCTAGAACTTAAATACACAAAATTAGACGGTTGGTATCTAGTACTTAAGAGGATGTTTGATATTTGTTTTTCAGCAGTATTCTTAGTGTTTTTCAGCTGGCTATATCTGATCATCGCCATAGCTATAAAGCTGGACTCAGAAGGTTCTGTGTTTTATGGTAATAAAAGAGTTGGTCCTGATGGAAAAGAGTTCACTTTATGGAAATTTAGGCGGATGAAATCAGAGTATTGCGTTACAGATAGTAATAGCGAGGCTTTGAAAATGGAGCAAGAGCTAATATCTAATAATGATGCTAGAGGTGAGGCTCTGTACAAGATTACAAACGATCCAAGGTCTACACGCATAGGAGTTTTTTTGGAAAAGTATAGTTTAGACGAGTTACCACAATTTTATAATGTTTTATTAGGTAATATGTCTTTAGTTGGTCCAAGACCGCATCAACTACGAGAAGTGGTTAAGTACTCTAGTCATCATTTTAAAGTTCTAAATATTAAACCAGGAATTACAGGTATGGCTCAGGTCAACGGTAGGAGTGATTTGAGCTTAGATGAAGAAGTAAATTATGACACGTTTTACGTAGAGAACTGGAACTTTTTGATGGATTTACAAATAATCTTTAAAACACCGCTGGTAATTATTCTCAAAAGACATAAGAGCTAACACTTGACGTAAACCAAATACAAAGATTCCATAAACTAGTATAAAGCAAGGCTAAACATTTTTAAGTAGATATAAATCTATGCCGACAACCTTAAAGAAAAGTCCTGAAAATAACGACAATGACTATAAAAATAACCTTTTAGTTGATCAAGGCTCTAAAGAGATAACTACCTTTAGCTCTCAAAGAACGCTAAGTAATCATGAGTCTGAAGAAACTGCTAATGATAGTCAGGAAGATGCTAATTCTAGTATTGAGGGCTTAAGACCTAAGAAAAAGTTTAGGATAGGTAAGATCTTTACCATGGCTATTATTGTTTTATGTGTAGCTTTCCTTACTGTCGGAGGCTATGCAGCTTATAGAATAGCTTCCGCAGGTCAAAGTGTTTTAGGTCAAGGAGAGAATCTGAGCTTTGTAGATCAGACTAAACAGATTTTTGGTACTTTGCTTAATCCTACAAACACAGTTGAGTTAAAAGGAGAGAGTAACGGTAGAACTAATTTTTTGCTTATTGGAGTCGACGCCACAGCTAATCTTACTGACACAATTATGATTGGCTCTTACTATCATAAAGAAGCAAAGTTTGTGACTCTTAATATACCCAGAGACACTAGGGTTTTTGATGGTTATGAGACTCAGAAAATAAATGGTGTATTTAATGGTGCAGTAGCTAGGAGTAAAAATAAAACACAGTCTGATTTAGTAGGGGCAGAGGCCTTGAGTAATTTACTTAGTAAAGAGTTTGGGATTCCGATTCATTACTGGGCTAAGGTTAATTTTAATGGGATTAAGCAGATTGTAGATGAGCTGGGTGGTATTGAAGTGGACGTTCCAAGGGATCTGTATGATAATTTGTACCCAAATGACGGCTATAAGGTGATTAATGGTTCCCCATATCTCAGACCTGCACCTAATTTCAAGAAAGGCATACAGACTATGGATGGTAAGACAGCTCTAATCTATGCTAGGAGTAGAGAAACAACCAGTGATTTTGATAGGAATGAAAGGCAGAGTATTGTAATTCAGGCAATACTGGAGAAGTTAAAGTCCCAAAAGATTTTTGAAAATGTGTCCAAAATTACATCCTACTTAAATATTGTAGGTAATAATTTCAAAACTAATTTGCAAGTAAACGAAATTTATAGCTTGTCAAAGAAACTGGAAGATATTAATTTGGATACCAATTTTCTTAGAGTTATTTGGTCAACAGGTAACGGTATTCTGTGTCCGGGTAATAACTCTCAACTCGGATATACTATCACTTACTGTGGAGGAGCTATTATAGGTCGCAGCAGAGTTTCAACTAGTAAGACGAAAGCCAAAAACAATGTCCAGAATCTTCTTAAAACCGCAGAGCAAGCTGAATTGTTTGATAGCGAAGTAGCGCTAATAAGTAATCGTAGCTCAGAAATTTTTGATATCAAGCGGGAATTAGAAAAAATAGGTTTTAGTACAGTAAAAGTAAATAATCGAAGTTCTCAAATCACTGCAATCAAGCAGTCTGATATTGAAAACACTTCTTTGTATATTTTAGACTCAAAAGTCAGAGATCTTTATCAAGGTTTGGAGGAAAAGCCAGAATCAATTTCTACAGAGATTAGCGATCAGCTACCAGATGGCTTTAAATTAGCTAAAAGCTATGAGAATGCTAAAATTGTGCTAATTATAGACTAGTGTCTAGTTCAGGTAAATAGTTTATACTCAAAAAATAGTAAGTTTATGAAGATTACGAGTCTAGGTGATTTTAAAAAAAATTACTATTATCGTACAGATTTGGTAGATTTCTGTAAAAGTCACGGTTTGCCTACAAATTTGATGAAAGTGGAATTAGAAGAAAATATTATAGCTTTTTTAGGAAAACGTAGTTTGCCACATATACCCAAACAAAGAGATAACAAATTATGGATACAAGATAGGTTGGCTCTTGACGCTGAGGTAACCGACAATTATAGATCAAATCAAACAACCAGAGCTTTTTTTGAATCAATTATTGGCAAAAAGTTTAGTTTTTGTGCAGCTATGATGAACTACAAGAAAGGGCGCCCAAATGAACGTGTAACCTATAAAGACTTAGTCGATGTTTGGTACCAAGAGCAAGAAAATCGAAAGTCAGGCAGGTCTACAACTACCAAATATTATAAGGGTAATCGCTACAATAAATTTGTAAAACATTATTACAGTGATCCTGCAAATAAAGGAAATACCAGAAAGCAGATGATATTAGCTTGGGAAGAGTTCAAAAAATCAGGTAAGGTAAACAGTCTCTAGTCGTTGTTGCGTTATAATTTGTCGTATTCTAAAAATCTTAGTATACTGTTTGCTGTTCTAAAACATAAAGCAAAATATGAGCAAAAAACAAATATTCACTGTGCTATCAATATTAGTCCTGACAACTTTAAGTATAGGTGGTTATTATCTCTACAATCAATACGTAGAAGCAGATGAAGTAGAGAGAGTAACTGTTAGCAATAGATCAGTGATCATTGAGGTAACAGAAAAGTTTGACGGATCTGCGATTGATGATTTGGGATCTTTAGATGAGGACGCCAACTTATCAGAATCTCAAAAAGTATTTGAAAACCTAAGTTCAGATATGAACAGTAACTTAGACTATATTACATCTACAGCTAAAGATAAAATTGAAGAAGGGAATAATAATGACACTAAGGGTCTTTATAACGATTATCTCACAGTTTTGGATACTTTAGCTCATATTGTGTCACTGTTTGCTGAGCACAGTAGTGAAATGTCCTGTTATATTCAGGAAGCTATCAAAGCTAACGCAACTCTGGAAGAAGCTAATTCCGCTTTTGAGTCTCTAGGTGACGCCACTAATGATAGTCAACTAATTGATTCTAATACTCAAATAGGTGATAAGTTTAAAGAAATATCAGAAATACTTGAAGATCAAAGTAATTGCTTCACTAAGTCTTCAATTGTTGAAAATTTGGCGAATTCCGATCTAAGCCCTTTATCTAATAATTTGAGTGAGAGCTTTGATCAGCTGGCTTTAGCTTTTTATGACTTTGCAGAAGGGGTAAGGCAAAATGATTTAGAAAAAGTCGAAATTGCTAATCAAAGTATCGAAAATATAACTAGTTCAGATACTCAAAGCGTAGAAGAACAATATGAGTTTGTGCTTAGTGTATATAACAGTCGGTTTGAAGAATTGAGTACTGAGTTTGCTATTGAGGTGAATCAGCTTAACGAAAAGATAGATGAAGTTACAGATAAATATATATTTTTAGAATAGAGAAAGAAAATTTGAACAAAAAATTAAAGGAGATGAGCTGTAGTGACTGCTCTATCTCCTTGTTATTAAGTTTTTCTATTTAGTTGTATTCAAAATTATAAACTGCCGCGAATACCAAAAGATATTGAGTTATGAGAATCTCCACTGACATATTTTAGATTCACTACAGTTCTTTTATTGAGGGCAATTGCTCCAGCAACTGTCACCTCGGTTATATCTTTTCCAATTTGCATAGGATTGCTTGGTGAAATATCACCGTTGGAAATCATTGCACCAACAGCAACTCCTGTACTTATCTTAGTTGAAACAGCTGCTGTTGTAAGATCAAAAGATTGATTCGTTATATTACCCATCATGCCAGGCATTTTGTTGCTGCCTGTGGTATAGTCTAAACTATATCTTAATTCTTTCGTAGCCGGTGGGAAAAACCTTCCAACTTGTATAGGTATATCAGGTTTTTTAACCTGACCAGTACTGAGTGTGGACAAATCGCTTTTGGGTATGCATAACCTATATCTGCCTTCAGTAGTTATTACTGTTGATCTGCTTTCATTTTCTTTACACCGACCTTGAACTTGCTGATTTTGATTTTGTTGAATTTGTTCTTGACGAAGCTCTTGGTTTTGTGCTCTAACTTCTTTTGGACTTAGAACAGCATTTGCAGTCAGTAAAGTAGCTGCAGCTGCGACAACCAATCCAATTTTCTTGAAGAATTTCATTCCTTTTTTCCTCTAATAGTAGATACTTTGAACTAACTTGATAACTTATAATTACTGATTCAATCGAATCTATTTATCTCAGAGTGCTATGTAGAAGCCATCCGAAAAAGTGATCTTATATCTTATTTATCTCAGAGTGCTATGTAGCAGCCATCCGAAAAAGTGATGTATATAAAGGGTAATTTAATTTGTTATCGTAAAACTAGAGATAAACAGATGAGCTTATCTCCAAAATTTAACTTATCACAAACATACCTCAATGTCAAATAATTTTTTTCAACCATGAATTAAAGCCTTTCAATTGACTTCAACAATTTTGCGATCAAACAGCTTTTTGTCGAGAAAGTAGTTACCTTGTTTAACTCTGACTAGTCTCAGTACTTTTTGACCTACTGCGCTACACAATTTTCTGATTTGATTATTTCTACCCTCTGTTAAAATAAATTTGTACCACCAGAAGTTGGGTTGCAGACCAAGATAGTTATAGGGTGTGTTAGTATTACCACTATTGGCTGCTAAATATAAGCTAGCATCTACAGGGTTTAATTTATAGTCATCTATCTCCATACCTTGGCGTATATTTTTCATATCCTCAATGCGTAATTGGTATTTAAGTCCAACTAAGTACTCTTTTTGACTATCATTTTTGGGATGAGTTAGCTCTTGTACTAATTTTCCGTCATTAGTAAGTACCATTAAACCTTCGCTCATATAATCAAGCCTTCCTGCAAATTTTAAATTTTTGTAAACTTTAGGTAATAAGTCATAAATTGTTTTTTTGCCTATTTCAGGTTTGTGACTGCAAAGTGTAAAAATCGGCTTGTAATAAAGTACAGTCTTGCTTTGACTATTTGACCCTCCTTTCGATAATTCTTGCCATTTCTCTTGCTTATATATGCGTACATAATCTGCTTCACTTGCTTGAGTATTGAGCTGACCGATTTCTCCATTAACCTCTACTAATCCTTTTTTTATAAATTCATCAGCTTGCCTCCTTGAGATTGAGGTAAGGTAAGCAATATATTGATTTAGGCGCATAAATGATTATTATACAGCAAAATAAAGGTTGACAAGTAGTCTAGATTATCATTTAAGGCATGCATGCGTATAAGTCCACTTTTGAGATTAACACTGCTTTGCTCAATACTTATAATTAGCTTTTTTTCTTTGATTTTGTTAGTAAATGGTTTGGCTAGCGAAAACAAAGTGTCTAATGACTTGTTAGGGGAAATATATAGTAAAAGGCAGCAAAATGTAAATTATAGAAATAGTGTTGAGCGTGAAATTGATGATAAGATTAGATCTGAAGAGGGTCTAGAAGGTATGACAAGGGTAAATAATGATAGTATGTTGAAGGCTGACAATAACTTAAATAATCCAAGCTCATCTAACGTAAATTCAAAGGAAATTCCTCAAAATAAAGCTCCGACAGTTTTAATAGGTTATTAGCTTGACAATTGATTGATTTCCACCAAATTATTCTTATCATATTTATGACAGATATCGAAAATTTACCTAAACTAAGCATTGGTGATAAAGCTCCAGATTTTAGTGCTGAAACTCAATCAGGTGAGAAAATTACTCTAAGTCATTTGTTAAAAACTGGTCAGAAAATACTGCTTATTTTTTACCCCGGTGATGACACACCAGGTTGTACAAAACAGCTATGTGGGGTGAGAGACATTTATAGTGATTATCAGAAGTATGGTGTTAGAGTTTTGGGAGTTAATCATGCTAGCGCAAAGTCTCACCAGAAGTTTATTGATAAATATGATTACAAGTTTGATATTATTGTGGATGAAGGTAAATCTATAATCAGTAAGTACGGCGCGCTCAAGAAATTTTTTAAAAATTTAACAATTAAAAGAGGTGTTTTCTTGATTGATGAAAATGGTATAATTCAATATATCTATTGGGGTCAGCATGATAATTCCAAAGTTCTAGAAATACTACAAAAAATCTAAAATTTTATTTAAGTAAATATTTATATGTCTCAAGTAAATTCCAATGGAAACAATAGCTCTTCTGCAGTAACCTCAAACGCAAACTGGAAACCTGAAGAAGTACCTCAATTAACAGTTGATGTGTATAGAGATTCTGATAATATCTTTGTGGTATCCACAGTTGCAGGAGTGAATCCCAAAGATCTAGATATTTCAGTCGAAAATAATACTTTGTCTATCAAGGGTGTGCGTAGAAAACCCTACGCAAGCGACGGAATTACCATTCTTCTTGAAGAGTGTTTTTGGGGAGAGTTTTATAGAGAGCTCACTATTAACGAAAATTTGGATATAGATAAGATTACAGCTTCAATAAATCAAGGCGTTCTTATTATCCAAATACCTATTCTGAGAATTAGCAGTCACAGAAAGATTGTAGTAGATCTAAATCAGAGTTAGAGTCGAACTCAGAGTCTAGACGTGCACTTTGACCAACCTCTTTTTGCTATAAAGGTAGAGTAGGCATATTCCTAAACACACTAAGGTTATAATAGCAATTCCAGTTGCCAGACTACCTCCAGATCTAACGACTTGTAGAGAGTTTACTTTGACCATACTATTTGTAGCGGTTTTGTCTTTTTCTGCGATTTGTAAATAGACTTTTTGTTCTCCGTTATCTGAGCCGGTTGGAGTATTGCTGCATACTACTTTGCTTCCAGTAGCATCTAATGTGCAACTACCAGCAGGTGAGCTATCGCCGATTCCAATCTTTAGGCTCTTAGGTAATATTCTATTTTGATTTAAGTTGAAACTACAAATAGTTTTTGAGTTTGTGTAAATCAGTTGATTCCTATTACAGGTAACGACTAATTGGCTTATGTCAACTTCAGATAATATCTTAATTTGGTTTCCGGAAGAGTTTTCTGAGATAGTCTTATTGATTATGTCTAAATCCTCTTTTAATTCTGTTTTTGTTTCTAAATCGGTACCATCTAACTTTTCTTCTAACTCTATATTTTCAATAGTTATTTCAGGCTCTTGTGTGCCGGCACTTTCTTCATTGTTTTGTACGGGTGTGGTGGTTGGTTGAGTTTCTTGTGATGCCTGAGGTTTAGATTCTATTGCAGTATTAATATTGCTAGAATCAGTTATGGCTTGGGTTTTCGGCGGATTACATTTATCTGCTGCTAGTTGGATCGTAGTAGGAGAATTTATTAGTAAAATGTTGTCCACGTTTTGAGGATCTATAGCAAATGCTTTAAGCTGGTGACTTTTGTTATCACAATAAGAGGCAGGTATCTTAAATTCATATCCATGATTCCCAGTTGTGTTATATGAGTCATTTACATCTTGTCTTAGTTGGCTAGTTTGAGTTTCACCTATTTTGGTGTCATTGACATAAAAATGTATGGTTATGCTAGCTGGTAATATGTCTTTGTCCAAAGCCCAGCCGGTAGCGATTCCTGATTCAGAGACATACTCTAAAAAGCCTTCAGGGGTATGAGAAGTTACTTTGGCTGGATAAGCACACTCAGTATTGCTTATTGGAGTTCCGCTGTTAGGGCAAGCTCCTGGAGCGGTGGCAACATGAATAGCAGGGTAGGAACCTTGTGGTCGTATGGTTGTGTAGTACTGCTTGTTATTTAACATACATACATAGCCGCCAAGGTTGTTATACTTGGTTACATTAAGCCTATCCATTCTAATATTTCCGCAAGTACCTACTCTTTTTTCATTATCATTTTCGTTGGTAATTGGTCTGGTACAGAATCCAGAATTTCCATCATAACTACCTCCAGCAAAACAGTCATTCTGCGAGTTGGAAGGATTAACGTGTATTAAATTGGGTGAGGGGGTTAGGCTGCCATTTTGACCTGATATAGTACTAACACAGTTTCCTCCTACAAGAGTCCCGCCATTTGGTTTTTGACCGTTAGAGTCAGATGGTCTGCATCCTAATACTGGGTCTTGATAACGATTGCTTATTATACAGTTTGAGCCTGATAAACTGCCTGCATCACACCCATATTGAGGGGCAGTATTCACTCTTTGAGATCCACCCACTGAAAGACTAGCAAATACTGCTGTAAAAAGTAGAACAGTAATCTGTAGAACTTTTAATATTTTTTTTAGTGAGAAAGATTTTGTATATCGTTCTGTTTTTCTCATGTTTTATTTTTGTTATAATTTGTTACAGTATTAAGTACTAAACCACTTTTTTTGTTTAGGCAAATCCAGCTGAGTAGGCTTAAAACGTCTTAAAAGTTCCACAAGAAGCTAGGTACAAAATACACGAATAGTTGAATTTGAGATTAAGTTTGGTATTTCTAAAGTTGTCCTGTTGTTAAGGAATAAATTCTAAAAGTATTGACTTAATTTTATTAATCTGAAGTTAATTAAGAGGTTAATTATTCACAGGAGGTGACTCGCCGAAAACATGTAGATCGACACCTAGGATAACAGTAACTTGATCAGTATCTTCTAGGGACGGTACTGATCTTTTTTTATGAGTGATTTTGTTGCACTACTTTACCTATTGATTTTAACTTACACAAACTTTCACCAAAAATTTGTTTATAGATTGTTTATTTCTCTGCTAACCTAGCAAAACTGTCTACCAAGTCCTTAACAACTTTCAGTCCTTTTTGGTAAAAATGAGCTTTCGTAATATCTAGATTGTACTCTAGTAATAGCTCGTATGGTGGCTTACTACCTCCAGAACTAAGAATGTTTTTATAACTATCTACAAAATCTTGACCTACTTCTTGGTACTTCTCGTATAAGGCAAAGCTCAGAATATTACCAAAGGCGTACGAATAGCAATAAAAAGGTGAGGCAAAAATGTGTGGGATACTCGACCAGCCACTTGCCGCCTCTGCCGGATTACTGTATCTTACAACATCTCCTGTTAGTTTTTCTTGTTCTTGTCTCCAAAGTCTATTGTAATCAATGTAAGTTAATGATTTTCCGCTAAGATGAAATTCGTGAACTTTTTTCTCAAATAGTGTGTATTGTATTTGTCGAAAGATTGTAGCAAAAATATCACTAAGCTGGTTATCTAAAAAGGCTAATTTTTCTTTTTCTGTGAGAGTTTGTGCGAGATAGTTATTTAGGAGTGTTTCGTTAAAAATCGAAGCTGTCTCTGCCATTGAAGTCCCAGAATAGTAGACTTGAGGTTTTTGCTTTAAAGAGAAGTAAGAGTGAATTGAGTGCCCGAATTCATGAGCTAAGGTAGATACATCATTTAGCTTGTCAGTGTAATTGAGTAGTACAAAACTCGGAAATTGGGCATCATAGACACAAAAAGCACCTCCTCTTTTGCCAGCTTTTGGAAAGACATCGACGCGACCCTGCTCGAAGGCAGATTTAGAATATTGGTAAAATTCTTCGTCAAAATTTCTAATTTGCTTCAGATAAAGCTCTAGACCTTCCTCAAAGTTAATTTGTTTAGTAACTTTTTCTAGTGGTGCTAGGAGATTCCAGTCTTCAAGCTGTTTTTTACCCATTAACTTGGCTTTTATTTCCAAATATTTCTGATATATCGGGTAAGCTTTTTCTACTTCATTGAGTAGAGTTGAGATCGCAGTGTCAGGTATTTGCTGTACAATATTACGTTTACTCAAAACTGAATCGAAACCTCTCAAGCTTACTTCACTAACCCAGTTTTTTACTATAGCGCTGTAACAATTACCCAAAATAATTTGATTTTGTTTCTGCGAATAAACTTTATGATAGCTTTTAAAGGCTTTTTTTCTTTTAGATTCGTTGCTACTCATTCTCAAACTCCTTACTTGATCGCTAGTGAGCTTTTGCCTCTTGTTATCTATGGTAACTTCAAATGAAAAAGAGTTAGTAAATTCTTCGTACATGTTTTCAAAGGCGCTACTCCCTGAATTGGATTTTAAGTTTAAAGCATATTCAGTTTTTTCATCCAAAACATATTTTATTGAGTTAGCTTGTTTCACAAAGAAGTTACTATACGCAGCTAGGCTAGGCTCTTTAGATAGCTGTATTAACTTCTGATAACCAATTTGTTTAAATTCCTGTGATACAAACAAAGTCTGGTTACTCAAGTCAATCATCAAATTATCAAACTCAGACTGTTTAGCTAAGACTTTTTGATCTTGGGTGTCTAAGGAGGCTAGATAGAATAGAAAAGAGCCAACTTTGTTTATTAAATAGTCAGTTTTATCGTCAAGCTCGAAATACTTCAAAAAATCCGTGGCTTCTAAAGTATTTATCTTGCCCTTATAGGTTTTAACGAAGTTATTTACGTCTGCTTTTATAGTTATTATATCTTCAGAAAACTGAGGATCATTTAGATCTTTATAAAAGTCTGCTGATAAATCCCAATTTGTTTTAATCTTGTATTTTGACATTTTAGGTTCTAAATTTAGTTTTGTTGTTTTTTCTAAGATATTTTTTTGATACTAAATAGGTGTATCCGATTCGAAAGATAATAATTAAGGATATTACTGTAATTGTGGCTGAGATAGTTATGACTAAATCTAATTCTTGACTCATTGTCTCAGACAAGCTAGATAAATTTTCTTTGTCAAAATTAGAATAGACATATTAATGTGGCACAAAAAAATTACCTCTCAAGGTATTTATAAGTTATGGTGGACCTTAGCGGGCTCGAACCGCTCACCTCATCCATGCCATGGATGCGCTCTACCAGATGAGCTAAAGGCCCAACTGTAAGTGGTGGACCCGAGTAGAGGTTACCCTACTCAAAGCCCGTACAAGAAAACTTGGTGGACTCGGTGGGATTCGAACCCACGACCACTGGCTTAAAAGGCCATTGCTCTACCGACTGAGCTACGAGTCCATGTTTTACAATGGTTAAACACATATATCAATAAGTAGATATGTAATTTTGTCAAGATAGTCGGGTTGAAGATTTTTTGATAAAAAAACTTAGGTTATTGGTTGCTAACATAAGAAATATATTATATAATAGGTTTGATTCAGAACAAACTATATCTTTAGGAATAATGATAAAAAAACAAAAACCGACATTTATAGATGCCAGTATACAGGTTGGAACGTCACAGAGAAATAAGGATATTTTTTCTCAAATAGCTTGGCGCACACAAAGAAAGCGGTTAGTTTCTCCGAAAAATCAAATACCTAGCACATCTCCAACTTCCAATCAATCTACTAGATACACACAGAATAAGTCTCAGACTAGGAAGGTAAACTATCCAATAAAAGGAGAAGTGCTTCAGTCCAAAGCTCAGCCACGTTATTCAGTAAGTAAAAGTTATGCTGCAAGCTGGCAACGCGCTACTACTAAGAAGCAAAATCAAACAGTGAACTATATTTTTAAAGTTTTTTCATTTACTGTACTTTGTTTACTTGGGGTAGGTCTAGGTCTAGGAATCAATCATTACCAGTCATACTGGTTAAATAGCGTTACACAGAAGGCAGACACTCAAGTTTTGGGTGTAGATGATAATACTCGAGATGCAGAGTACGAAAAATGGATTAAGTCTAACACATCAGGTGTGTATAGTCCCAAAGAATTAGACTTGGACAATGACGATTTAAGTAATTATGAGGAGTATATTCTAGGTACCGACCCTTTATCGATTCACACATGCTCAGCCCAAGTTACTGATATGGAAAATATACTGAGCTTAATTAATCCCTTGAGTTGTGAGCCAATGAACTTAGAAAATGAGGAAGAATTTGAAAAATTTGATAAAATAATAAATGTAGCAGATTTACAGCATAAACTGATGTCTTCAATAGCTGCTGAGCCTTTACCTGAAGATTCTCTAGACCAAAACTCACTCTTAAGTGTGTTTGAGGTAGATAATTTAAATCAAATCGCTGATGTGTCAATTGTAAACCTTGAGCAAGAAAGTAATCGTAAGACTTTAAAAACAAAATACCTAAAACTAATTGATAGAATTGACGCCTATATAGCAAAACATCGCTCCTTTGAAACTTATGATCGCAACTATGACGTCCCTGTTAGTGGTGTTAAATATTTGGATGTATCTCTAAAATATAATATACCTGTAAAATATTTGTTGGCTATAGCTAGAGCTGAAAGTAGGTTTGGTACGGATCGATATACTCTTTCAGGTAATCTCACAAGACCAGGAGAGCATAAAAATATTTTTTCGATGGGACTGACAGACTCAGGGAGTAATATCACTTTTCAAACATGGGATAAAGGGGTAGAGTCGATGGGTAAATGGTGGCAAAGGTTTGATCAAAGAAACGTTAGTATTGCTAGGAGGCTCAAGATTTTTAACCCCAATGGTGACTATCCAGGCAAAATTCAAAATATGGCTAATCAGATAGAAATTTTTCTAAACAGTGCTTAGTTTTAACGGTACTTTAGTATAATATATTGTTTTGCCTGCAAAGCTACTGTGTCGTTGATCTTCTTCTTTTGAATCTGGAAATCAAAATCAACTGGTATTTCTCCTTTCCTCTTTTTATTTTCTAAAGCTTTTGAGATCATATAGTCAGCTAGTTCTGGATTTTTGGGTAGGCAAGAGCCATGCATGTATGTTCCAATAGCGTTTTTGTACATACATCCTTCCTTCTTTTCTTTTACGTTGTTACCATAACCATGTAAAACTGTACCTACTTCCTGCGCGGCTTTTGATGGTGTATCCACAAAGAAGGTCTGACCACTGTGATTCTCGAAACCAACAAAAATACTCTCTAGTTCGGGTATCTGAGATTTGACTACGATATTACCTATACACCTAGATTTAACTGAGTTATCAGGAGCTTTGGTAATTACAGGGAATATACCTATACCTGGAATTTCAGTATTATCTCCAGTTATAAAACTATTACCTAGTAGTTGATATCCACCGCAAATAGCTAGAATCGGTACTCCCTGCTCAATGTCTTCTTTGATTTTATTACTTTTACTTGATAGATCCTGAAAAATTAAATTTTGATCTTTATTTTGACCTCCCCCTATAAAATAAAAGTCATTTTTGATTGGTAGCTCGTTATCTGGCTCAACTATCTGGTAGACTAAGTCTATACCTACTTTCTCTAATCTATACCTTAAAGCTATAATATTACCCATATCACCATAAATAGACATATACTTTGGGTACAGATGTGTCAGATAAAATTTTACATTCATAGGATAAGAAGTTACGGTTTAGATCGTACAATTTAATACACCCTTAGTCAAACTGGATATACCTTGACAAAGCAGTCAAATGTTGTTTTGAATTGGAGTAGTTTTTAGAAACTTTATATTACAATGCAATTATGGCCGACATGTTTAATAGAGGTAAGGTTCATGTAAATGTAGGTACCATTGGACACGTAGACCATGGTAAAACTACCCTTACCGCCGCTATCACTACGCACGGAGCTGCTACTGGTAATTCTACTGCCCGTGGTTACGCTGATATAGATAATGCTCCTGAAGAAAAAGCGAGAGGTATTACGATTAATACAGCTCACGTTGAGTATGAGACAGAGACAAGACACTATGCTCACGTAGATTGTCCTGGACACGCTGACTATGTAAAGAACATGATTACTGGAGCTGCTCAAATGGATGCTTCTATACTAGTAGTTGCAGCTACTGATGGTCCAATGCCTCAGACACGAGAACATATTCTGTTGGCAAGGCAGGTTGGTGTACCTAAGATTGTCGTGTTCCTTAACAAGTGTGACATGGTAGAAGACCAAGAGATGTTGGAGTTGGTAGAAGAAGAAATTAGAGACTTGCTTACCAAGTACGGTTTTGACGGTGCTAACACTCCGATAATTAAGGGTTCAGCTCTTAAAGCTCTTGAAGGAGACGAAACTTATAATGCCAAGATCCAAGAGTTGTTAGATACTTTAGACTCATATGTGGAAGATCCAGTACGTGAAATTGACAAGCCATTGCTTATGGCAATTGAAGACGTGTTTACTATTACCGGAAGAGGTACAGTAGTCACTGGTAGAATTGAAAGAGGTGTTATTAATCTTAATGATAGTGTAGAAATTGTAGGTCTTGGTGATACTCAGACTACAGTAGTCACTGGTATTGAGATGTTTAACAAGCAATTAGATAGAGGAGAAGCTGGCGATAATGCTGGAGTCTTGTTAAGAGGTATCAATAAGGATCAAGTAGAGAGAGGTCAAGTTCTAGCTAAACCAAAATCTATTACCCCTCATACTGAGTTTGAAGCCAAACTGTATGTGCTAACTAAAGAAGAGGGTGGTAGACATACACCTATCTTAGCAGGATACAAGCCTCAATTCTATATCAGAACAACCGATGTGACTGGATCAATTGCCTTTGCTGATTCGTCTAAGCAGATGATTTTACCTGGAGATATCGATGTAGAGATAAAGGTAGTACTAGAGAAGCCTGTTGCTTTAGAGGAAGGTATGAAGTTTGCGGTTAGAGAAGGAGGAAGAACTATTGGCGCTGGAGTAGTAGTCAAAGTAGTTAAGTAAAACCTTAACTTATCTAAGATTATAGCAGAGTTACCCGTTGGGGTAATTTTGTTTTGGATAGAAAATTATTCGCAGCCAATACCGTTCTGATCAGGGTCTAGACCAGGAAATATGTAGAGTATTTTTTTGTCTTTGATATTTTTGCTGAAGTCTTTACAATTAACTCTACCATCACCATTTTTGTCGTAAGTTAATTTTGTTTTATAATCTACTTTATTGTTGATTAATTTACTCTTGGAAGATACTTGTTTTGTAGAGTTAGATGTCTTAATTTCATTTTTTCTGCTTTGATTTACCTGATTATTTAATTGAGTTGATTTACTAATTGTAGATGTATCTTCTATGATAGCTGTGTTTACTGGTTGAGTTGGTTGAACTTCTTTATTTTTATTTAAGTTTGGGGTAGGTACGTTAGATACTTTTTCGGTTTGTGTTGTTACTTGGTTTTCGACTGTAGATGCGATTTCATTTTCTGAATCTATTCTTGGATTACGACTATTAGTAATGCCGGCAACTACACCGTTGTTGTCATTTATTATAGCTGGAGATAGGCTCTCAGTTAGAGAGAAGAAAGATAAGCATATTATAAAGCCTAAGGCTGATTGAACTGACGATCTTACTACTTTGTTTGATATCTTTCTTTTAAAAAGACTTTTGATCCTATTACTTGATAAGATATACACCTGTGTGAGTGTAATGCCGACTAACCAGTATAATATATTGTTTGTTAAAAACAGTACCGAAATTATACCTAGAATTAAAATTAAAACTAAGTGCTTTCTCTTAAAAACCTTGTTATTACCTACTTCTTGCATATTTTTTAGAGAGTCTTAAAATAAATTAATTTTAAATAGTCTAAATTTAGAAATCTTGTCAATTTAAGTTAATTTAAGCTTTGACATAACATCGCAAAAATAAAAAGCTGAGTTATACCAGTTTACACTCCTAACTTTCACGACTAATACTTTTAATAAGTAAGTAAATAACTTATTTACAAGTCTAGTTTAGGTAAAAGTTTGTGTAAGTTAACACGGGTATGGGTATAACTAATCTTTTTGAAAAGAATGTATACTAATTCAAATAGTTTCTTAGAAGGTAAATTTGTTGCTGCAGAAGATGAAACAGCTAACGATACTAAGTATCATGTGTCACTAATTTCATACTCTTTAGTAGCTATATTCTGTTATTATCTTGGAGCCTTTCTTATTGTTTTTCTACGAAATGATTTGAATGGGGCTATAGTCTCTGCTGCTCCTGACTATGATATATCATGGAAAATAGCTTTTGAGAATTTCCCACAACTTTTGAAGAATGTGTATGATTCGTTTTTTGGGTATTTCTTCGCTTATAGTCAATTATATAATCGTAGCACAGCATTCTTAATACCCGTTGATATTGGTATAAAGCTAATTACTATATGCTATTTTTTATTTTTTTGGATACCTTGGGATACTAATAGAGCTTTTAAATTAGGCTATTTTAATGAAGATTATCCTTATGTAAGTGATGATTATAAAGATGAAGTAGCAGAAAGTAAAAATAGACATACTAAAATTAAAAAAGTATCTAATAGTTTAGATAGTGAACCAAGCTTTGGTGATAACATGCAAGAAGAATCTAAAAAACCCCTTTCTCTATACCCTGAATATAATCTAAACCCTTACCTAAGAGCTCAAAAATTAAAATCTTTACCTCATAAGCAGCAATCTGCAGATATGCTAATGCTTTCTCAAACTGAATCAAACCTTTTGGAGGCTGATCTTGAAGAGGACGAGGATGAGGAAGACTCTGGAATCTTGCCTTTTTCTGGAGTTCACAAGCCTTTAGAGGAGTTATATCAAAGATACGAAAAAGCTATTTATGATTTAATCAGAAAAAGAGTACTCCCGGGTTCGAATATTTTAATTGTTGGCTACTTCTCAACCTTATTTATTGTAGACCTAGCAAATCCAATCACAGTAGTTTTATATATACTTGGAACTATGTCCATGTTTTGGTGTATGCAAAGCTTTCTACTTGTAATTGACTATTTACAATTTCCGCCAGAATAGTATATACTGACTGGAATCCTCTTTTATTTCACTTAAGTCAAATTTGTTGTTACTATATGGATATTCTCGCAAGGTTCTTTGTTGTTTTTGGTTCTGCTTTTCTTAGTATTGGAGTAGTTTTGTTTTCTTTTCTTCGTAGAAAAATGTATCTAAATAGTAAGAAGAAAAAACGTTTTTGGAGGAGAAAGTAGACTTATTTTTCGCTTGCCCTTCCTTCTAGCTCTTCGACTTTAGTTCTCAAATCTTGATTACTTTTTTTTAGTTCTTCGAGCTCTTGCTGCAGCTTGGCGATCCAGTCTTTAGAGGTTTGAGATCTTCGTTTTTTGTCTAGAATATCTTGGGCAAAGTTCTTTATTCGACCATACAAAGTTGTTTTAAAGATGTATTGAATAATTGGTTCAGCTTTTACGGAATCTATTTTAGACAGAGAATTTAAGACTGCTTTTTGGGAAATAATATATGTATCTTTAGAAGCGTTATCTAAAATTTCAACCACCTTACTGATTTCAGATTTGTCCTGCTGCTCTAATGCCGAGCCTAATGTTTGTAAAGCTGCCATCCTCAATTCTTGACTTACTCCTAGTTTGGTATAACTGACCAATTCTTTGAGAGCTTCTTTAGACGAATTTAATTTGGATAGTCCATGAATGGCTCCAGCTCGTACTACATTATTCCAGCCAGCCGGTTTATTAAGAATTTGTTTAAACAAAGTAATACCTTTTTCTATATATTCACCACTTAATTGATTGGCTAAAATACCTACTCCAATGATTGCTGCTTGCTGTACAAAGTAACTTTCTTGTTGATTACTAGCAATGCTTTGTAGTTTTTTGAATACTTCAGGCGTATGAAAATTGCATAAGGATTTGACTATTTGTTTGCGTACTCTAGGATCGGAATCATTTAGTGCATTTATCAAAGTTTCTACTGACTGGTTTAAATTAATTTTACCAATTTGAGTGGCGATTTCGGCTCTTACTCCCCAGAATTTGTCCTCTCTCAAACAAGTAGATAGATAGTTCAGAGTTACTAAGTTGTTTTTCTTGGCTAGTTCAGTAGCAGCAAATATTCTATTTACTGGGTTTGGGTCAAAGACTAACTGACTATGCAACTCTTTCACAGACATATTTAGCTCTACTGTTTTTAGATAATCGCTATGTGGGTCAAAACTAACAAAATCTGGCTTGCTATTAAATTTAAAAAAGTAATTCTGCTCTTTTTCAGTAACTAAAATGTCGCTCTTAACTGACTTTAAATTTTTTGACGACTCATCTACAAATCTAAATTCTGTTGGGATTTTAAGGTTAAATAGCTGGCTGGCTTGCTCTTTATCACCTTTGGCTTGTTTTTGAATGATATTTAATTTAGCTAACTTTGATTGATTATCCCAACTCAGGGTGACTTTAAATTCCGGATGACCACCTCTAAATACATATTGGTCAAATAAACGGCTGAGATTTTTTCCAGTAGATTCTGCAATAGCTGACAAAAAAATATTTGTATCTACATTTCGGTGCTTGTAATTTTCTAAAAAGTATTTCAGGGCTTTAGCAAACATTGTGTCTCCCAACTCCGCTCTGATCATGTTGTACACAAGACCTCCCTTTGAATAGCTATGCCGATCATAAAGATCTTCCGCATCCCGAAATAGATTTGTAACAATTGGTCGTCGATAGGCACTACTGTCTTCATCGAGGTATTCTCTAGTCTCTAATAACTTGTAATAGTTGAACTCGTCTTCACCTTTTTCATGGCGAGTCCATAAATACTCGCTGAATGTAGCTGCACCCTCTTTGATCCATAAGTGCGACCAGTGCTTAATAACTATATAGTCTCCGAACCATTGATGCGATAATTCGTGAGCTACTAGTATCTCAGAAAAGTAATATTCCAAAATTGATTTTTCATCAGCTAAAGCCCTTTCAGTGTTAAAAGTAGCTGTAGTATTTTCCATACCTCCCCAGATATAATCATGAATCCATACCTGGAAGTATTTTTTCCATGGATATTTTACCCCAAATTTTTGACTGAAAAATTCTATCATTCTTGGGGTTTTGCTACCATTTATTTTTAGTAGGTCAAGATTTTTGGGCTGACTATAGTAGCTGATTGGCAGATCTTGATATGTGTCTTTGACTTCTACAAATTCACCTGCTGTAAGAGCCATTAAATAGCTGGGGTGAGGTAAGTCTTGTAGCCAATGATCAACTTTTCGATTGTTTTCAATTTTTTGGTTAACGAGTAGACCATTTGAGATGGTAGTAAATTCTTTCGGTACTTCTACTTTAATTTCGCTAGTACATATTTGTAATGGATAATCAAAGCAAGGATACCAATGCCTAGATTGTTCACTTTCACCTTGTGTCCAAATCTGGGTTGGTTTGTTCGGATAAAATTCAGTAGGCTTTACAAAAACTAGTCCCATTTTTGGACCTCTGAGTATATATTCAATTTTAATCAGAATTTTTTGATCTATTTTAGCAGTTTGTTCGAGGTATAGAAAGACTTGTCTGCCATCATATTCAAACTTTACTAGTTGATTATCAATGTAGGCACTTTCAATCTCCATATCTATAGCATCAAGCACCAAAGTGTTCAAGTTTTCCTGTAAAATTTTTAGAGTTGTCTCTGCTGAACCATGTACGATTTCTGACTCAAAATCGACAACCAAATCTAAAGCTATGTGCTTTACTTCTCCAACTCGATCTGGATTATAGTGAGGTCTGGAGTCAATTGGGGCAAATTTTTTTGGACTTGAGTTATAATTCATAAAAGATTACAATTACTTTTTCTAAAGTACTAAGTAGCTTTATTCTGAAGTATGTTATTAGTATGAAATTCTTGACAAGTGCCCGAAAATATCGCCTGCTTGGGTATGCCTAAATACATTTTTGTTACCGGAGGGGTAGTCTCAGGTCTAGGAAAAGGAATAACAAATGCTTCTGTGGGGTTGCTATTAAGATCAAGTGGATTGAAGGTAGATGTAGTCAAGCTTGATCCGTATTTAAATATTGACCCTGGAACTATGTCACCATATGAACACGGTGAAGTCTATGTCTTAGCTGATGGTAGTGAAACAGATCTAGATCTTGGGCATTATGAAAGATTTTTAGACACTGAGCTTACAAGTACTGCATCTGTTACCTCTGGAAAGATATATAGTCGTATCTTGGATCAGGAAAGAGAAGGTAAGTTTCTTGGTAAAAATGTACAATTAATACCCCATGTAACCAGATATATCAAACACTGCTTTGTTAGAAACTCTGGTGTAGATGTTAGATTGATTGAAATTGGAGGCTCTACTGGAGATTATGAAGGCGATATTTTTTTAGAAAGTTTGAGAGAGTTTAAGTTAGAATTTGGAAAAGACTCTTTTCATATCCACTTGGGCTATATCCCTTTTTTGGAGTGTAGTGGTGAGTACAAAACTAAACCATTGCAAGTTTCTTTGCGTGAGTTGTCACGAAGCGGTCTGCAGCCTGACGTGATAGTCGCTCGCTATGCAAAGAGAGTTGATGTAGAACTTAGCTCAGAAAACTTACGTAAGTTAGCTATGTTTAGTAACTTACCACCAGAGAATATTTTAGCTTTACCTGATTTAGATAGTATATATAAAGTACCTACTTATATTAAAAATCTCAAAATAGTTGATCTACTTTCTAAGTTTTTAGGTTACAGCTTACAGCCAAAACTACCTACGTTCTATCAGAAAATCGAAAAGAATAAGTTTAATAAATCTATTAAAATAGGTGTTGTAGCTAAGTATACCAAGCTAATAGACGCATATTTAAGCATCTTTGAGTCTTTGAAAATTGCCGGTATAGAGAATAGTATAAATGTGGATGTAGTGTTGATTGACTCAGAAAAGCTTGATGCTCAGGTAAAAAATGCGGAGTGGAGAAAGTTATACGAAGTAAAAGCTGTAATTGTCCCAGGAGGTTTTGGTGTTAGGGGTATGAATGGTAAAATCCAAGCTATTAAGTATTGCCGCGAAAATAGAATTCCTTATTTAGGCATATGTCTTGGTCTTCAGATGGCGGTAGTAGAGTTTGCTAGAAATGTATGTAAGTTGGATGCAGTTAGTTCAGAGATGTTTGAAAGTAGAGTAGATTTGGTAGGTAAAGACGTAATAATTGATTTGATGCCAGAGCAGTTTAAGACAGAACTTAAAGGTGGTACTATGCGCCTCGGTGTCTATGACTGCAATATTCAACAAGGCACACTCGCGCGTGATCTGTTTGGCTGTGATGTGGTTCAAGAAAGACATAGACATAGATTAGAAGTTCAGAACGAGTACCTACCGTTGCTTATTTCTAAAGGTATGATAGTTAGTGGTAAACATTTTAAAAGTAAAGACCGAGACGAGCATCTTGTGGAAATGATAGAGCTAAATCAAGAAGATCATCCATACTTTATAGCGACACAAAGTCATCCGGAGTTTTTGGGAAGACCTGGAACCCCTCACCCTTTATTTGACGGTCTAATAAAAGCTTGCTTGAATCAGAAAGTATAAGGTATGTCAGCAAATATCGTCAGCAATAAGTGGTTTAATATAATCATACTTATTTTAGTTACTGCAACTTTTGTGGTGTTTAACTATCAGTTTAGGACAGCCTTACTAATGGGCTTTATTCTAGCTGTATTGACCTATCCTATATCCAATTTTGTAGGCAGACTTTCTACCAAATATCTCAAATCATACGCAAAACCTATCTCTATAATTTTGACAATGCTCTTAGTCACAGTTCTAAGCGTTCTATTTGTTAATTTTTTGGCAGGGCAATTAGTTAGAGAGATACCAAATTTGGTAAATGGTATACAAACTACTGTAAATAATCTACCTAACAACGAAAATTTCATAAATAACTTCCAAAGTTATGGACTTACAAAAGAATTCGTAGAGAGTAGAGTTAGTGAATTAAACAACTTTATTAGCTCAGGAGGTAATAGCTTTGGGGTTGATTTTCAGTATTATTTAAACCAAGAGAATTTGAACGCTGCCTTAAATATTGGTCAACAGGCTTTTAACGTACTATTCAACCAAATAGTTTACCTAATATTGTTTTATCTAGCTTGGTATAACGCTCTGATGTATGGAGATAAGTGGTTGGAAGCGATTTTTATAGTACTTCCTTTCAAAAAACAGGAAAAAGAAGTAGTAACTAGAGATTTAGAGGTTGGAGTGCGCAATGTAATTTATGCGAATATATTATCAGGAATTATTCACACAGCAGTCTCTTTTGTAATGATGCTATTATTCGGGGTGGAAAATATTTTTATTATCTCTCTTATTATTTTCTTAATAGGTTTTTTACCCGCTTCTCCATCAGAAATTGGTTATGCAATACCGATTGCCATAGTGTTTACCTCTAACCCCGCTGCAGCTATTATATTAGCAATTATTGCTGAGCTAGTTATACTGTGGACTAACTATTTATTTCTTCCGAAAATTATACTTGCTGGTAATGAGGGAAATCCATTATTTGTAGTTACAAGTGTTTTGGTAGGTCTAGAAATATTTGGTTTAATGGGTTTTTTGATTGGTCCTGTGATTATGATTTTTATAAATACTTTAGCCCAGATACTTCTCAGGAGAATTAAGCAAGAAGATAAAATTATCTCAGCTAAGGAATTAGCAGCCTGAGGTTCTAAAATTATTTCTATGGTTATAGTTCTGGACAATATTAGATCCGCCTGGAATGTAGGTGCTATTATGAGAACATGTGATGCTGTAGGAGCTAAATTAATTCTATTAGGTTATACACCAAAGCCAGAAGGTAGTACTCTCAAATTGATTAAAAAAACTGCTATAGGAGCTGAAGATACGGTAGAATGGGAATCTTATGATCACTATTGCCAAGTATTCTCAAAGTATAGCGATAAAACACATCTTGCTATAGAGATAGCCGACAATTGTACTAGTATTTTTGATTACTTACATCAGATTTCTAATACTTCTGATGCTCTAGACATATCAAATATCTTTTTGTGGTTTGGTAATGAAATTCATGGTCTAGAACAATCACTACTAGAAAAAACTGATAGAGTGTTATTTTTACCAATGCAAGGATCTAAAGAAAGTCTTAATGTTGCTAGCTGTGTCTGTACCTGCACTTATTTATTCAGGTACGCTCTGTTTAAGGGCTCAATCAATAAATAATCAAAATTAGCTTAAAGGTTTTGACCACGTTTCTCCTCCGTCATTAGTGTAAAGTGCCGAGTTTGAAACAGAGTTTGTAATTGGATCTTTCTGACTAATGTTAATGATTAATCTTTGATCATTTATTCTATCAACCTTGTTAATATAAATATATAAAGAACTACTATAAATTTCTATGTTATTTATAAATATAGATGATTTATTAATAC
>JBCDGH010000009.1:0-38388 GCA_038751365.1 Patescibacteria group bacterium
CTACTACTAATATTCCCAGAAAAAAAGTACCTTGAGAAAATACTTGAGGAAGTCATATCTAATCATGATTTTCAATCTGCATTAAAAGATAAGATTAATATTCATATGTATGCTGGAGATACTAATAAAAAATCAAAAGAAGCAGTTTGGAATCTAATTAATTTTAATAACGATACAAAAAAGTTAAAAATTGTTTTCACTACTCGAGTAGGCTTATTTTTACCTTTTGTTAACTTAAACAATATAGTACTAGTTGATGAATCTAATTCTATGTATATTCAAGATCAAAATTCAGTTTACTTTGATACAAGAGTAGCTGCTTTTCTGCTTGCTCAAGCTTACCAAGCTAAACTTACTTTTCTTAGTTCCCTACCCTCTATTAGGCTATACAATTTTTATCCTAAAAATGTAATTAAGCAGCTGCAAATATGAAAATCTTGTTTGTACATTGTCGTAGAGGATTATATCAGCTTACAAAATGCAGAGACTGTGGTCATATTTTTGAATGTGGTAACTGCGACGCAAAATTAGTTACTTACAGACAGCTTAACAGGGGTCTAGAGCTAATCTGTCATCAATGCCAAACATATTACAGATACCCAAACAAGTGCCCAAGCTGTGGTTCAGATCAACTATACTCAAAATATGGTGGGATAGAAGAATTAGTAGAAATACTAGAAAGAGAAACTAAGCTAAAACCAACTAGACTAGATAGGACAGGTAAAATTCACAGCAGTAGGCATTTAGATTCTCAAAGTAAAAAGAACATCTTTATCTTAGATAGGCAGGATAAAAATGCTTTAGTTAGTGGAAATATAATTAACGAGATTGAAGATAATGACGAACTGTTTGTGCATACACGATTATATGACCCTTCGGTTGTTTATACAGAATTTGATCGAATAGTCTTTGTACAAGCTGAGAATTTACTGTCCAGTGCTGATTATCTGGTAGCAGAAGAAATTATAAAATCTTTAAGCGAAGTAATATCACAAGTAAACGAGACTACACAATTAGTCTTTGACACTAATTCGCCTGAGTTGGAAATTTTTCAGGATTTAGTTAAGGTACATTTTGAGCACACTGAAAATATTAGTCTGAGTCAGTGGTATTTAAGCTTTTTAGAAAAGGAGAAAAGTAATAGATTGAAATTTGGTTTCCCACCTTTCAAAAATTTACTTTTAGTCACTACCCAAGAAAAAAGTGCCAGCATATCATTAGATAAGTTAAAAATTGTTGGTAATTACCTTAATTCTATAAAAAGTGGTTTTCCAGATATCACTTGGTCATCTCCCTACCCTGCCAAGTTTTTAAAGAGACGTAATTTATATTCTCACCATATATTAATCCGCTACCCTAACGGATATAAAAGCTTCAGTTCCTTGCGTAGAGAAATAGCCAAGCTTAGAGATTTGTATAATCTACAAGTGCGTCTAAACCCTAGACATCTGTTTTAGAGGTACAAGATTTGACATTGAGTACACAGTAGAGTGTAATTAGAGCCTGACTTATTTTGGTGAAAAAGATGCTGAAATTTCCAAGCCTAGCTTTGATGGCTTCCATCTTAACAGTAGGATTATCCCATAGAGCTACAGCACAACAGCTGCACACTTTCGAAAACACTATCAAATGTGATTCTTCCTTAAAGAGTTTTGGAAACATTAATTTCAGATTTAAATTTTCATACAGGTGTAAGCAAGGTTAGCTAACCAAAGTTTGGTTTAAACCTTCAAATAAAAATAACTTATATAGTATCTTTCTATCATACCCAGAAACTAAAAAAGTTCTTAATGACACTTCTGTCAGAGGTGTCTATCAACAGAAACTTGAAGGAAATCAGAATAAAATATTCTTCCGGGTAGAGTTTCTGACAATTGATTCTAAATAAGGAATTAAACTAAATATAGATCACTTTCTACTAGCACTTTAACTAGCTCTGAAAGTGATTTTTTATTTGGCAAGTGATGGTCGTAACTTTATTGAGTACCAAAAAAACTACTAATTCAATTATTGGTCTTTATCCGCTCTAATTGAATTGACTTGAGTTAAGAATGTTCAATTTTCTGTCATTCATTCCTAAAATTTGCTGATATTATTAGAATCAGTGTTTAATTCAAAAACTCTGATTAATTTGATTTGAAATACTCTTTAGTAGCCCAAGTCCATAATTGAGGATCACACCCAGCTTTCTCATATTCGTGCGGTTCACCATCTAGCTTAAAATACTCTGGATCTGTATCAAGAAACTTCATGATTCTGGATGAGACTTCTTTGACGCGATCTAATCTAAATTTGTTAGCTCCAGCATGAATAATACCTTGTTCAAAGGGCCAGAGTGTGCAGCTGTGATAAGGATCCAAAAGGGAACAAAAATCAGCGGTATTAGTCCTGTAACCAAACTCAGTTTCTAAAAATTTGGACTTAGCTACAATACTATCTACTTGGAAGCTAGCAATATCTTCAGGGTCCAAGAAAAATAGCATATGTAAGAAATCATCAGTTTCTGCCAAAACCTCACCTACTGTGTCCTTAGCTAAAATAAATGTTCCTGCTTGTTTAGAGTAGAGACTATCCAAACCTGAACGCATTTGATGAACATACTCTAAATATACTTCATCTTGTAGTATCTTGTAAGCACTTTTCAATCCAGCCAAATTAATAGCATGCATTAGAGTATAAGTAATTGGATACATTGGCTTACCACCTACCCTATCTATCAATATAGAGTCTTTCCAATATGTAACTTTCAGAGAATATTCTTCAGCTCCAGAGAAGCTTGGATCTTCAATAAAAATACCCTTCTGTAAATGATTTATGATGTATTTAGCTGCTGACTGAATAGCCAGATGATGATTCTTCACAAACTCATTACCTTGTGTGGGATTTAGTCGCAGATACTTAGCTACCCCAAGTAAAAAAAGAGCTGTGGTATCACCTGCATTGTATAGAGTACCTCTACCGTTCATCTCCACATCAGGGTATTCATGAAATATTTTACCTTCTTCTTCTCCATTGTATGCATTAAGTTGCTTACCTTGAATAGCCACACAAAACTCTAATTGAGTAGCTAAAGATTCTTCATCATCTATTAACAAGAGTGAGTACATCGCATCTCTAGTAAAGTTACTATTAAAATGAGGTAAACCTGCTAAAAATAAGCTGTATACTCGACCTTTGTAATCAAAATTACTTTTTAATGTTTGCATGGCATTGATTATATTATAGTATGAATTTTTAGGCAAACAAATTTTTTTTAGTTGATTCTATGTTATAAAAATTTTATTGACTTCGTATAATCTATTTATTGACATTGAGGCTATTTTAGCTAAAAAACTGATTAATGATCTTTTATTGGTATACTCCTCAATACTACAAACTTCAGCACTGGACTAAAGTACTAACCGCAAAAGTTATTAATCACTACGATCAAAGAATATCCATAAAAATTGGACCAGCCGGTCATGATATCAGCTCAGAACACAGGTTCACTGAAATCTTAAGTCAGACTCTACCCATTAAGCTAATTCCTAAGTCTCTAGAATTTGATTCTTCAAAAGAAGATAGTATATCCAAAAACGATCTTAATCTTAAAATTTCGAGTGAAAAATATCAGCTCACTACCGTAGATAAGTTTTTGGATACTCCAGATTGTGTATTTTACAACTTTATTGAGTCAGATGATTGGATAATAGTTAAATGGGAAACTGATAAGAATATAATCAAATTCAGAACCCTAAGAACAATGAAACAGGAAAATACAATATTATTGACCTCAAGTGTATATAGTAGCTAAAGATGCTAATTTAACTTGAGTTATGCTTTGATTAAGTAATAGACATCTGTCTGCCAACTGCTCGGATCTTTACTCATATCCATTGAAGTATACTGCTCTACTGTATATTTAGAGAAAACGTCTAAACCTAACTTCTGACCTTCACTCATTATTTCAGTGTGCAAATCCATTAATTTATCCATACCTCCACTTAATCGACCATGCAAAGCTTGTGTCTCTTCAACAGTGATTGATTTGTAGCCTTCGATCTCTACTAGCTGATCAACTATGTAAGCAATATAGCATACAACTTCATTATTTTGTGTATCCCATTTTTCATAAAGTACTGATGGCATCTCAAACTTTACACCAGACTCAGACAAAGCCTTAACTAGCTCTGCATAAGTCTTGTCGAACAGATTTTTATTACCTTGGTACTCGCTAATAGGCATTTGAATTCTCTTACCGAAATAGTGCTGAGTTGGAAATGTAGTTTTAGTTATAGCTGAAATAGACGACATAAGAGTTAGCAATTTATACAAGCAAAAAAATAATATTTTCTGGATTTGTCAAACCTAGAATTAGTCTAACTTATAAGCACAAGTGAGTATTTGCAGAAAAAAAAATTATACCCTACACTATCTGTGAAATTAATTATTAAACAAAAATAAATATGCAAAAACAAAGCGCGCAAGTTCGGGAAAACAACTTTTATAGATTTACTTTAAGTCTTGGTCTGATATTTACCACAATGACCTTTATTGTCGGTGTATTTGGACTAGTTTCTATAAGTAAGCTCAGCAATAAAAAACTTGTAGCTAGTGCTGCTAGCGTTAGTGATGCTAGCTCGACTGCTTGGACTAAAATCGGAGGATTGCCTCAGAATTATACAGTAAATGGCATCAGAGATTATAATGGAGAGATTTATATGTTAACTGCTGGCTATAAGTGCGACGAATGCGGCTTATTTAAATTTAATGAAAGTAATATTAGTTTTGACAAAATTGCCCCAAATCCTGGTAACAGAGCTGGTGATCTTGAAATTTCAAGTACCGGAGAATTTTATACTTTTTTCAGAACTGGTGAGGTGTTGAAATTCAACTCTGACTCTCAATCGTGGGACAAAATATTTAGCCCTAGCTTAAACAGCTACCCTGATGGAATTGATATTAACCACTCAAACAGAAATGCACATGCTGGAACTTCAATGAGACTTGGACCCGATGACGAATTTTACGCAACTGCGGAATTTGATGATGGTAATCATTATGTAATTAAACATTCCAAGAGTAATAATTCATGGGAAAAGTTTGGTCCAGCAATACCTACCTACGAAGCTTTATCAAAATCTGGCAGCTCAGCAACCCACGATGTATTTGATCCCCGAATTGCCTTTGATAGTACCGGAACAATTTTTGTTGGAAATACTTTAGTAACCTCAGTATCTAAATGTAGTAGCGCACCAAAATATGAAATACGGGATGGTCAGCAAATAAATATTCAGCCCACAAATATTGTAATGAGATTAATAAATAATCAATGGGAAGGTCTAAGTACTAAAGAAAAAGGTTATTCAGCTGCTGGTTATACCTGTGGCTGGGGTAGAGCCTCTATCCAAGATAGTCAAGATGGTAACATTTATGTTACAGGTGGATCAGGTCAATTTTATATTTGGAATAATGATACAGAATCATGGAGTTTGACTGAACAAAATGGCTACCCTTCAAACTTTAGACTACTTAGTAACGACGGTGTAGTTACCTCAGCTCCTTCAAGAGGAGGGCAAATCAAAATGTATAACCAAAGTTTCAAATACGATGTTCCAAAAGCTATCGAGAACCAGAACTGCGAAGTCTCATTAATGAGAAATATGATTAACTTAGGTGATAGAGGTATAATTGGTAGTATCTTTAATAAAGGCAATCAAGATTGTGGTAATGGTTTCCCTAGCCCCAGTACTGTAAACGGTGGAAGAAAAAATATATATGAAACTCAAAATGATATAAATTCTTATTTAGCCAAAGACGCTGAAAGACAGTTTGATCGTGGTTTATACTACATCAACGTAGATTCAGACAGTAAATCAAATTTTAATTTTAAGGTTGATTCTGCTTCATATCTACTATCTAATTCAGGATTAAGTGAAGATCCTACATCAATAGCAATGCAAGATAATGGTGGCTTACTTGTTAGTGCAAACTTCGCTAACAGTAGCAGTATACCTGATACCATAAATCAAGTTAATTTATTAGATGCTACAAATGAGTCAGCAGGAAAAATAGTCAAGCTAAATAATAACGGCTCAGAAATAGCCTCAGTCATCAACCTTGGAAATACTGTCGATCAGATTGAAGTAACTCCTGATAACAGCATAGTTGCTATTGGAGATTTTGGACTAGCTCTAATTAATCCTGAAGGAACTCAAATTACCTGGTCAAAACCACTAACTGCCTGGAGAAAAGCACGCAGAGTAAGTGTATCTAACGACGGAAAAATAGCTTCTTTAGATTTTAAAACTGTGCAAACTTGGAATCCAGACGGTACTCAAATTGGTGCAGATATTGTTCTAACTGATTCATATGCTGAGGATATTGCTCTCGATGGAACAAACAATAAGATATATATTGGCGGCTTTAATAATGCTAGGCGTAACAATGTTCCAGTACAAATAAGCTATATCTATAGTTACGATTTTAACAGCGGAACCAAATTAAATACTACCTGGAATTACAATCCTGAAAATCTCGGAAAGGATATGGCTGACACTAGAATTTATAGAGTTGCTCTAAATACTGACGGCTCCAGATTGTACGCTACTGGGGAGAGCGCAGGTGGAAATACTATTTACAGATGGAATGGTAAAGATCTGAACACAAGCACCGGTGTAAACAGCGGACCTGGCGGGTTTGAAGATATGTGGATGGCTAAAAGTAGCGCTCATCTTGGTTATGTAGCTCAAATTGACACTAACACAGGTACAGTTTTAAGTGGTAGTTTCAACAATGCCGTACTACGTAGCAAACAAAGACTTAACACAACTAAAATTAGAGGCGATCTAGCAGTAGATAATCAAGGAAATGTTTATGTAACTGGTACTAGCGCTGCTCACATTCCAGGGAAAGCAACTTGGTCAGTGGATGGTCAAAAAGTAGATAACGGTATGATAAATGGTTATGCAGGAGCAGATCCATACTTACTCATACTTAAACCAAATTTGGATCAACGTATTTTGTGGACAACATTTGGGCAAAATAAACATGTTGGCTTCATGAAAGGATTAGCTATACGCGGTAACAGAGCAGGTATCGTCTCTAGCCTATTTAAAGGTAAAGCCATCACTACTGAAAATGCTGTACAAGCCCAACCTGGAGAAGAGTTAACTAACGACATAATAGATAACAGAGACATATTTTTCGCAACTTGGGACACTGATACAGCAATCTAATTTCAAAACTAAATAACAACAAAATATGACCAATACCAACAAAATTTTAATTACCATACTAATCATTGTTATTTCAGGAGCTATAGGCTTTGTCGGAGGAAAAGCATATCAAGATAATATGAACAAAGACGATGATTCAAGTATTGAAGCCAACCGTAATGATAATGAAAATAATGCTGATGAGCTAGCTAATCAAGAAGAAGATCTAGACATTGAAGAAATTAAAGATAAATTACCAAGTGATTACAAAATATACACAGAAGAGGAACTAAATGAAATTGTTCAAGAAGCTATTGCTGATAGAGAACTAAACTTAGATACAGCTGAAGAAGGTACAGACTACATAACCCCAAACTAATATGGCTGTACCAGAATTTTTCAAAAAACTGAATATTTATTGTGGAATTTTCTTACTAAGTATATTAGTCTTAAAACCCTTGGCAACAGTTGCGGCACCGCTAGAAATAGATAATATGAGAAACATCGTAGTTAGCTGCGCCTCTGATTTGGAAGATTCACTTACAACCTGTAGCTTCAACTTACCCACAGAGATTACTAGTATACCTAGCGACTTACATTTGGCCATAGGTACTGATGTTGATCCTGAGGGAATATGTACACAGTCAGGGTCAACCGTAGATTGCGATGGGATTCCAGTTGGTAGACTAAATAACAGCCAGATTTATGCAGCAATGGGTTCAGGTCAGGCAGTTCAAACTTCAGGTAGTAACCAAGTTCTTAGAACTTTTGCTATCCCAGAAGACGATCTTGGTGACGACTCAAACATCGAGAACTTGATTGCCAACTTTGGTGAGCTGGACGACGACGTTTACTCAACTCAAGATAACGATGACCTAGAGGAAGATGAGCCTACACAAGATACTGAAAATACTCCAAATGAGACAACAACTACAGAAAATTTGACAAACTTTGTGCTAATTAGATCCGGTGGAGCTAGAATTGGAGCTATGGCTTTAGCTATAGTTTGCTTATTGTTTATTGCCATGTCTTTTAGAACCAAAAAAGGGGTTAAGAAGAATAGGATTAAGCTAAGATAACTAAAAACCCCAATCACGAAATAGAAACAACCCCAACGGGGTTGATTTCTTTTACGTAGTTTGTGAGTTTAAGGTTACTATGACTTCTACACCCAAAGCTACACCGTTGATTTCAAGAGATAATTTTGATCTTGTCACTACTTATTGTATAATTGATGATTTTTTTAAAATTTTTGATGATAATGACAAGTCTAAAGTTGGTAGAAGAGCTAGTTTATCAATTAGTGACATAGCTACAATTACTTTAATTGGCTGTGTATATGAATGTGGCTGTTTAAAAAGTCTGTATAAGCTTCTTTTTAATAAATTTAGTTTAGATTTTAAATTACCTAGGTATCAGAACTTTGTTAATACTATGAATAAATATTCTGTGTATTTATTGAAGTTTATTGTTACAGTCTGTAAATTTAATAATAAAAAATCAGGAATCATCACTTTCTGTGATTCTACTAAGATTGAAGTCTGTAAAATCTATAGAGAATATAGACACAGAACTATGAAATTACTAGCCACAAAATCAAAATCTACTACAGGCTGGTTCTATGGGATGAGGTTACATGTCCTGTGTGATCAGTATGGTAACTTAATGCAAATTAAGTTTACTACAGCTACAGTTGGTGAAAGGAAGGTGTTAGATGACTTTTTAGGAAAACTTAATAATTGTATTGTAGTAGCTGATGGAGGTTATGTATCATCCCTACTAAGTCAGAAAACTAAAAGAGATAGTAACAATACCTTAATTACTGCTGTTAGGAAGAATATGAAGACTTTGCATACAATCTGGCAAAGCAGATGTTTGAATCTTAGGTCTAGGATTGAGTCTGTATTTGGTGAATTAAAAGAGAGATATAACTTAGTTACTAGCCTACCTAGATCTATTAATGGTTATCTAGCTTACTACATCAGATCTATATTTGGCTATATGGTTTTGAGTTAGGAGTAGTAGCTAAGATTAAGTATAGGGTATTTCGTGATTGGGGTTAAAAAATAATACTAATCGCTAGTAATTTCTTGGAAAGAATCAATAATTATACTTTCATCAATATATTTCAGTAAAAGCTCTTTTGGCTGAAAGCCCCAACTAACTACATATATTTGCGCAGGCTTTACCGAAGCTCTAGATAATTCTTCATAGTCTCCAACTGAGTCGGTAATAAATATACAGTTCTCAGGTTTAAATCTAGAACTTAGAGAGATAGTCTCAAACCCTTTTTGTTTAGAGTTAACTATATCTCTACCTAATATAAACTCAAAATGTTTTTGACGCTCACCTAATAAAGCTCTGCATACTCTACTATCACTTCTAGTTAGAATAGCTTTAGGACTATCTGACCACTTCTCTATTAGCTCTTGGAACTTGTCCGCAAAAATAAGATCAGCCTTACTTTCTCGGAACTGCTTTAGCAATTTTCTATAATACCAACTTTTAACATACCTATAAAAAAAACTATCTTTCTTATTCTTAAGTCCATCTTTGATAAGTAGCTCTTTAGCACGATCTAAACTAAATCTACTATGTTTGACTAAAAACTGAGCTGACACCTCAAAAGTATCACCAATCACTCCGTCAAAATCAAATATAAGGCTTTTCATAGACTACATGTAATAATCTCTTAAAATTCTAATAAGGTCTATAATAGTTATTGATATAGCAACTATAGAGACAATCAATACTACTCCGGCAAGGATATCTTTAGTTTTCTTAATTTTAGCATTTTTTTTCGGCTCGACTAGATCGCACAAATATTCAATTGCAGTATTTACTAGTTCTGCCAAAACTACTGCTACAGTCAAAAAAATTGTTTGCTTTACATACACCCACTGCCCTCCAAGTATTAGTGACAAGACAGTAGCTATAGAACCTAAAATAACTTGCATCCACAAAGTAGGTTCAGTCCGAAAGGCAGACTTTACACCATAAAATCCTACCAGCAGCTTATCTCTCCAGTTTCTAGGTTTGTGAGCAGCTGAATCAGCATTCATAATATAGAAAATCAACTTTTTTTGCTTAAACGCTTACGCTCGTTGGGATCTAAATATCTTTTTCTAATTCTAATATTAACTGGAGTCACTTCCACAAGCTCAGTATCGTCTATATATTCTAAAGCTACTTCTAGAGTCATTTCTTTAGGTGGAATTAGAGTAATCGCGTCGTCAGCTGATTTGGAGCGTACATTACTTAATTTTTTCTCTTTAGTAGGATTAATCTCTAAATCTTCATCTTTACTACACTGACCTATGACCATTCCAGCATAAACATCGACAGCTGGACCTACGAATAGTATTCCTCGTTGCTGAGCATTATCAAGTGAATAGCCTGAAGTTGTTCCAGTATCGGTGCTAACTAGGCTTCCATGGTCACTACTAATCTGTAGCTTTACCATAGGTCTGTACTCATCAAAAATACTATGCATAACCACAGTACCTTTGGTAGATGTAATTAGAAGCGACTTAAGCCCAATTAGAGCTCTAGTGGGCATTTTGGCTTCAAAGTGAAATTCAGTTCCTGTGTCATTGGGCACTATATTTGTAATATCAGCACTGCGCTTGCCTAGCTCTTGCATTACAGTACCCTGATATTCTTGAGGAACATCTATTTCTACTATCTCGAATGGTTCATAAAGTAATTGGTCAGACATACTGGATTTATGACCAAAAAGTGTTGAAAAGTCAAGTACTTTAAGACTACTTACGTTTGTAACAAGGACTTCCAACCCCCCTCACCCAAAAAACTATTGCCAGGGCATTCTGTCGTAGGCTTTACTTCTCTATGACCATATATCTTAATGCGAGGGTATTTTCGTCTATATTGTTCAATAATTGAGTTAGCAGACTTTAATTACTCTAAATTTGGTCGCGATTTTAATTCACTAAAATCACCTACAAAACATAAGCCGACACTATTAGCATTTGCCCCAGCAGAGTGCCACACTAGCGACTCATCTTGATTAACTTGAACTACTTCACCGTTTTCAAAAATAACCCAATGATAACAGATAAAAGTTTGTTTTCCTTTGTAGTAGTGACCTGAATAAATAGGCTTTCCATATAATTCCTCACCTAGTTGGGAAGCATAAAAAGCAAATAACCTGATTAAGTGAAGCGAGTTTAGCATTTCTAAATATTCTGCATTATCGATATCAAATTCTGCCGGCCTAGAGTGAGTATGATGAACAATTATTCGTGATATTGGTTTTCGAAATTTATCATCGTTAAACCCTGAATCTGAGATAAATATTTTACCTTGCCTTAGAAGTTGCATTACATGTTTTACCCAATTATACTTTATTGTTCTGTCAGCTTCATTAATCTTAGATTGATAAAAATATTTTTCCCAAATGGGGCTTATGCGTATTGGCCAGTCTTTTTTTAAGAATAGCTAGTTATAAGATAAAAAATTAGGCATAATAGACAACTGTGGGTACTTTGACCAAGTACAGCAAAATAGCTATAATATTGCAAGTATGGTGTCAAATAATAATATATGCTTCATGGGGACTGTCGACATCGATAATCAGTTTAAAGCCTTCGGTTTACTACAAGAAGATAGAAGAAGACATGTATATATACTTGGAAAGTCAGGTATGGGTAAAAGTACTCTCTTAGAAAACATGATCCTACAAGATATATATTCTGGACAAGGAGTTTGCTTTTTAGACCCGCTCGGTGACTCAGCAGAAAGTATCATGGATCAAATACCAAGATATCGACAAAAAGATGTAGTCTATTTTAATCCGGTTGATACCGAATTCCCTATTGGACTTAATATGCTAGAAAGTAAAGGAGAGCCAGATTTTTTGATTGCTTCTAGTCTCATGACAGTACTTAAAAGAATTTGGGAAGGTGCTTGGTCATCAAGAATGGAATATATTCTAAATAACACTATCTTGGCATTATTGGAAGTACCTAACAGTACTTTACTGGGAGTAGTGAAATTACTTACTGACAAAGGTTTTAGAGATTATGTTACCAAAAATTGCAAAAATATCTTAGTCAAAAACTTTTGGGACCAAGAATTTCCTAGACTAAGTCAACAATATCAAAGTGAAGCCGTAGCTCCAATCTTAAACAAAGTAGGTCAGTTTTTTTCGACAAGTATGATACGTAATATTCTAGGTCAAAGCACTAGCAGTATCAACTTTCGGGACATCATGGATAATCGCAAAATCTTAATTGCTAACCTAGCTAAAGGAAAAATTGGAGAAGATAATTCTAGCTTATTAGGAAGTATGATTGTTAGTAAATTCCAGTTAGCAGCCATGAGTAGAAGTGATATGCCCGAAAAAGACAGAAACGACTTCTTTTTGTATGTAGACGAATTTCAAAACTTTATTACCGACAGCTTTGCTACCATTCTTAGTGAAGCCCGAAAGTATCGCTTATGTCTGACTATAGCCCACCAATATATTGCTCAATTATCTTCAGAAGAAAGTGAAAAGATTAAAAATGCTATATTTGGAAATGTAGGCAGTATTGTGACTTTCAGAGTGGGTTCAAATGACAGCGAGATTTTAGAAAAAGAGCTACAACCTGTTCTTAAAGAAAACTTCCTTAACCTAGATAGTCGTCAGATTATTGCTAAACTCTCAGTTAGTAATCGTACCTTAGACCCTTTCGTAGCTTCGACTTTACCACCAATATATGCTAGTATCAAAGGTAACAAACAAGAGTTGATAGACTACTCGAGATATATGTGGGGGGTTAATGTAGAGAAAGTAGAAGAGGAAATTACCACCTTTTTCACCAAGGGACTAGTCGTTGATACAGTTACTGGTGAAGCAGTATCTACAAAAAAGAAGCGAAAGCGAAAGAAAAAGAAGCCAGGCGAAAGCGGGCAGCTTGACTCTGAACACGAGTCCAACTCAGAGGGGTACTCCGATTCTGAAACTAACGCAACTAGCCAAGGTTTAACAGATTAGTTTCTATCCTATCAGCAGGAAAATCTTATTACTTGACAGTAAGGTTAATTCAAAATTGTATGAAGCATATTAAATAGTTAAAAATAAAATTATGAACAACACAAATATTGGTTTAAATAATGAGCAAAGACAAGGATCAATCGATATCTTAAATAGAGTTTTAGCTGACGAGCAGGTACTTTATACTAAAGTACGCAAGTATCACTGGAATATTAAAGGCATGCAATTCAATGACCTGCATAAATTTCTTGAGGAAATGTATGACGATTTAGCAAAGATAGTTGATGATACCGCCGAAAGAGTTAGAAGTTTGGATGGAGATGCCATTGGCACTTTAGTTGAATTCAGTAAATTAACAAGGTTGAAAGAAGCTCCAGGAGACTACCCCAAGTCTCGAGAAATGATCCAAAATTTACTAACAGAATACGAAATAGTCATACGTGAACTTAGAGGAGACATTGAAGAGACAGAAAGTCAATATAAAGACGCTGGGACTACAGATTATCTTACTGGAATAATGCAAAAACATGAAAAAACTGCTTGGATGCTCAGAAGCATGTTAGCTGAGTAAAACTATTAGTGCTTGCTTTTTTTGAATTTTTGTGTAATTAAAGTAGTGCTCTAGAATTTGAGGAATTTATCGTGAGTAATGGCAATATTGAAGACAGAATTACCTCAGCAGTTGGCAAGTTTATAAAAGTACTTTCACTCTACTATAATAAGTATGGTTTTATAGATTCTATACCTTATTATAAAGTTAAAAACGATGCAGAATTTCTCCAGTTTGTTGATGCAGAAAGGACTTTTATTCAAGTTATCGTGGATACATGTCACGAGATCGATATTCCGGTCTATAGATGTATTAGAGTTGAGCAGCAAGATGAAATCGACTTCCAATACTTAAAGGTTATGCCTAAAGAATCTGTGAGTAGCGATTTACTTAAATTTACTGAAAAAAAGGTAAAATTTTTATCTTCTGATTTGCTTTATATGATAAGCGATAGACTTGAATCCGAGAACCTAGCGTATAAGCTTACAGAGTTGCAACTATATTACTGGACTAGAAAAACATTAAAATAGTCTAACTAAGTGAAAGTTTTATGAGGGGTAATTATTACACCCCTCTTTTGTTATTTATTCGAAAAATTAAGTAGTATTTTTGAGAGATTGAATCCAGTCTTTTCTCTGTTTATTCATATTTAGCTGGTGCTGCCAGAGATATGATTTTAGGAAATTATCAGCTTTATCATAAATAGAGGCAGAAGCAGGGATTTGATTTGGTTGGCTATGCAGACAAACTACCTCCAATAGCCACTTAGTGTCGGCTGCTATGGGTAGTCTTATAGTGCTCACGAAGTTCCTATACCCTGACTGCAATATAGCTAGTCTAGAAGCTACATCGCTTTTAGATTTTGGCTGGGAAGGACTCTCCATATATATTTATATTATACAAGGAATAAGCTACTATGTCAAAAATTTATTTTCCTATGCTTTCTGTAAGCACTTCTAAACCATTTTCGGTAATCACTACGTCGTCTTCAATTCTTACTCCTATACCCCTAAGCTCGGGTGGAACATTCATATCATCACTTTTAATATAAATACCAGGTTCAATAGTAAAAACATGTCCAGGTACTAAAATAGTCGGATCACCTTGGGGATTTTTGTAATCTCCTGCATCATGAACATCCAAACCCAACCAATGACTAGTTGCATGCATAAAGTATTTTTTATAACTCTGACTTTGTAGAACCTCTTCTAAACTACCAGATAAAATATTAAGATCAATAAGTCCTTGACTGAGAATACGAACTACCTTCGAATGTATATCTTGCAAACTTAAAGAGCCTTGAGTATCTTCTGCTAAGTCTAGACTATGTTCTATTTCGTCACTCTCCACAGACCACTTATTAAAGGCTTTTGACAACAAAGCTATAGCTTCAATATTTGCTTTTAAGACTAAGTTATAAATTTCTTGTTGTGCAGGGTTTAGACTAGTTCCAACTGATATAGTTCTGGTAATATCACTTGCATAATAATTTAATTCACAACCAGCATCTATCAACACTAAGTCTCCGGAGCTTATTTTTGAATTATTTTTTGTATAGTGTAAGGTAGTAGCATTGTTACCACTAGCCACTATTGGAGGATATGACCAACTTAGATTATGTTGCTTATAGATATAATTAAGTTCTGCTTCTAGCTGATATTCATAAACACTAGGTCTGGCGATATCTTGAAAAAATGGCTGAGCTTCGTTAAAGGAAGTTTGTAACTGACTACTCAACCTATCTTGAAGCTGATTAAAAGCTAACGTGTTTATTTGAGCTGCTTTTTTTAACTGCTCTATCTCCCATCTTGATTTTACTACTCGTAACTTTTTCATGAAAGTTTGTGTTGACTTGTGCTTTAGTTCATTAGCTCTGATTAAAGTAGTAATTTGCTTGTTGAGTGAACTATTATTGGATAAGCTGGCTTCAAAGTAAATATTTTTAGTCGGCTTTAGGTAGTCATGCAAGATCTTATCTAAACTTGATAAGGGCTCTACACTATCTACACCAGAAGTCTTTTTAGCCTGTTCAAAAGAAATAGATGCACACACCCAAGCTTGCTTTGTTTGATCTATTTCAGGAACAAATAGTACTGATTCATACTTATAAAAAGTTTTTAGAACAAGCAAAACACAATTGGGCTCATCAATGCCAGACAAGTACCAGAAACTTGAATTTTGTCGAAAAGTATGTTCAACATCCGAGTTCCTTAGCTGAATACCGTTAGAAACTAATATAAAAACTGCTTGATCAGGCAGTAATCTTAGTAGTTCTGCCCGCCTGACTTCTAACTCTTCTTTTACTGGGACAAAGTTGTACATACTTATTTTTTGTTTAAAAACTCCAACTGAATATTAGAACTAAGTCCAAAAGTAGGTAAATTGCCTCGAAGACTTATAACTTGCCATCCATCTCTTATTTCTGCTTTGTATAAATTAGCTTGAAAATTTTCTGAAAAATTGATAATTTTGACTTCGTATAATCCAAATTCTGGTAATAGTTTATTTGTATTTTTAATAGCTACTTGAGTTACTTTATCCTTACTTTCGCAAACTACACCTTGAACTAGATAATTATAACCTAAAACACTATTAGCCTTATTAAGTTCACCTTTTTTTATTAGATTTCTTACTAAAGATGAGCTGATAAAATCACTACTGTTTTTGATTCTAAACAAAACCTCTAATTCAAAGTTGTTTATAGTTGACAGTTGTTTTAGCATGTCAACATTTCCGAGTCTATGTTTTCCAAAATGAAAGTCTTCTCCTACAATTAGCTTCTGCAGCTTACAGAGTGATAATAGCGTATCGTGAATAAAAAGCTCAGGAGTGCAATTAAATATATTTTCAAATGGTAAAAAAACTAAATAATCTGGTTTAAGTTCGGACAACAGATATTTTTTTTCAGCAAGACTGGATAATATAGTAACACCAGTATTAGGGTTTAAAAACTCTGCGGGATGTTGGTCAAAAGTAATTAAGATACTGTTAAGATTTTTTTGCTTTGCTTGGGAAATAACTCGATTAAGTAGATATCTATGACCTAGATGTACACCGTCAAAAGTACCAATCGTAACTATTGATCTAGCTGATAATCTCAGTCTTGATAATTCTCTTAGCTGGTCAATAATAACCATGATCAAAACTATACCTTTTCCCAATACCCCCCATCAGAGCTAGTAGGTCCAGCTGGCTCTCCGGATAAACAGACTTCACAAACAGGAAAAATGTCTCCAGCATTAAAGCTGCCAATATAACCACAATCAATACACAGATAGTCTCCATCTTCGGGTACTATTTGACCCCATTTGTACATATTTTGATCATTTGGTTCTGGATTTGCATAATTATCAGCAAAATCAGAAATTACCTTTATCCAATCATATTCATGTTCAGGAGCGTCTTTATGAACTAGGTACTTTAAATTATCCCCATCCAATTTAAACAGAATCAAGTTTTCACCTTTTTTATTCTGCACCTCAGACGCCATATTTAACAATTCTTGATTAGAATCTAAAATGAAATCTATTGATTCTGAACTGCCCTCAGTAGTTAGAAAAATTACTTTTACTTTTTTTTGCCCTAGCTCTGTCTTTTTGGAGTCCAATAGAGATTGTGTTTTGTTAGCAAAATCAGTCCCTGGGTCTACTGTAAAAACTGCTAGAACTTCCTCACTTAAATCTTTTAGATTAAAAGCGGTCTGGTCGGATAGGTAAGATAAAGTCATGAATCAAAAAATTACTATAGTAAGAATTCATTTAAGTATATTGGTTTTGTCAATCATTGTAAATACCTAGCAAATCTATGTGATTAAGTAGCTAGTTTAGGGTCTAAGCAATCTCTTTACCTTTAGAAGATTACTGATTATGTTATAGCTCAAAGGCTCTAGAACAATGTCAATTGGACCAGCAAACTTTCTAATATCACCTCTGTAACCTTTTTTAAAATTGCTATAACCATAACCTTCGTCATATTTACCAAGATCGTAAAAGCTAAGTTTTTCTTGCAAAACAATTTTTAAAGCAGCTAAGTGTACTAGATATTGACCGTAGTATTTGAAAGATTGAGGCGTATTACCACCATGCAGATAAGTCAGAGTTCGCTCGCTAACCCATCCCATCCAGACCGCCTGAGGTACACCCTCTGAATCAGACACAACGATAATTCGACTATTTTTTTCTGCCAAAAGCTTCTCTAGATTAGATTTGGCATGAGTAAAAAACCTTTGTCTGTAGCTAGTACTTTGATAGACTGACCAGAAAGATTCAAAATTGCTTTGGTCTTTCTCGGTAGAGACTACCCACCCCTGTTTCAAACTTTTTTTGGTGTATCTGCGAATATTTTCGTTAGTAGTAAGCCAAAAACTTCTAGATAACCGAAAAAACTCTTCTAGACTTAGTTGAGAATTGTCTATCGTTGTTTTTAGCTCATGCTCATTTAGTTGAGGCTCTATGACCATCGCTGACAGATACTGCAAAACCTTTGGAGACTTTCTAATACCTGTATTTTGTAAAATTCTTGAAAGGTCCTTAAGCAAGCTTTGATCATCAATATAATTGAGTAACGAGCTAAGATTATCATCAAAATCACATTTTATAAAAGCAACTTGGCTTAGCTTGGCTTTAGCTACTACTTGGCTTAGCAACTTATACAAACCCATCTTCAAGTCTTCAGAATCAGAAAAGCCTTGAATAGCTGGCATTTTTGGTATATACCAAAATTTTGCTCCTAATTGCCAAGGGTATTCATAGGCTATGCAATACAATTTTTTACTCGGTGTAAATTCAGCTGTAAACTCATAAAAAGTATGCCTATGAGGATTAGCTTTTTGCCAATAATCTGCCCATTCTTTGGTCTGTAAAAAGTACTCTGGATACTTAGAAAACATACCAGATTTACTTGACTAGTAATCGTTTTTTGTAAAGAATCTGATATTAATCATATGGCTTTTTATCCAATAATCGGCATTGAGACTCATGTCCAGTTAAATACAAAAACTAAACTTTTCTGTTCCTGTGCAAATGAATTTACTCCTGACGAGCCAAACAAAAATATTTGTCCATTCTGTACTGGGCAGCCTGGTGCCTTACCTACTCTGAACAAAGAGGCTGTTAAAAAAGCTATAAAATTGGGAATTGCTGTAAATGGAACTATTCCTAAGAAAACACGTTGGGATAGAAAAAACTATTTTTATCCTGACTCTCCAGCTGGTTATCAGATAAGTCAGTACGATAATCCAATCATTGAAGGAGGGCAGTTAGACTTTTATATTGAGGATAAGACCAACGGACAATTTAGCCCTTATAGCGTTAAGCTGACTAGAGCCCACTTAGAAGGTGATGCTGGCAAACTAATGCATTCAGGTAATAAAACTTTTGTAGACTTTAATAGATCGGGAGTACCGCTGATTGAAATAGTAACTGAACCAGAAATGCACAATAGTTCGCAAGCAATGGCTTACATTTCAGAACTACAATTACTAGTTCGCAGAATTGGTATCTCGGATGCAGACATGGAGAAAGGTCAAATGCGTTTTGACTGTAATATATCTTTACAAACGGAAGCTGAGAATGCCACTGGTCAACTACCTAGCTATAAAGTGGAAATAAAAAATGTAAACTCAGTCAGAGCCATGGGTAGAGCTGTGGAGTTCGAGATTCAGAGGCAAACCGCTATCCTTCAATCTGGGTCGAAACCTGAGCAAGAAACTCGCGGCTGGAGAGACGACCTTAATCAATCAGAAATTCAAAGAAGTAAAGAAGAGGCTATGGACTATAGATACTTCCCTGAGCCTGATTTGAGAATCTTAGAAATTACCGAGTCAGATATAGATAAACTCAGAGATTTACCAGAGCTACCCAACGCACAAAGACAAAGGTATTTAGACCTAGGACTCAGTACTCAAACAGCTAACACCTTTGTGAGTCAGAGCCAAGCAGGTCAATTTTTCGACTCTACTCTAAATAACAGTAAACTAGGAGTTGAAGGGATTAAGATATGTTCTAATATCATCACAGTCAACCTACTTGGATATACTCAAAGGTTAGAAAAACCAATTGATCAGATTATATCTACACACAAACTAATCGAAATAACCGAGCTGGTGCTAGCTAAGAAGATCAATAATAAAGGGTTAACTAAGTTGATTGAACTAATTAACGATTCTCCTGAAGCCTCAGTAAGTGAGTTAGTAGAAGCTAACGGACTAAAACAAGTAAGCGATGATAATGTGCTGACAGTTTTCGCTGAGCAAGTACTGGAAAATAACCCTGAACAAGTAGCTCAATACAAATCTGGAAAGTTACAAATTCTAGACTATTTGGTAGGTCAATGTATGAGAGAATCTAAAGGAAAAGGTAACCCCCAGAAGTTTAGAGAAATCTTACAAGAAAAATTAAGATAGTCTTTTCAAGCAAACAAATCACCCACTTTTAAAGTGAGTTTTTTGGAATTAGAGACCAGCGTAGGAGCGTAGTCTCATAAACGTAGTTTAGTAGGTTACACCTAACTCTTCCCTGAGCTTCTCTAGCTCAGACTGGCTAAGTACTGATTCGTCTTGTAAATCTATTCTAAATAAAGCTCTAACATTATTTTTTCTTATTATCACTTTCCCTCTCCTGCGACCAACAAGCTCAGGATATTCTATATTACCCCTACTCGCACTAATTATTAAATCATTTATCAAAACACTACACCTAAAGTTAAGAGTCTTACCACAAACAGAACTATCTACTTTAGGTAAATCTGAAGTCTTATCCTTATTAACATCAAAGCAAAAAATACTAACAACTAAACATAAAATAACTGTAGCAGAACGATTATAATTCATTTTACCCTGAATTCTAAACTCATCTAAATCTATCATATAATAACTGTCATGTCAAAATATATATTTCGAGATATAATAGAGGTTATAAGTAAAGCAACTTGACCTTATTTCGTATAAAGTAATATATCTAGAGCATGCCTTTTAGTCGTGACATGGAAGATTTTCTACTTTATTGTGAGCTTACTAAGCAATACTCTTTGAATACTGTTCGCAACTACCGTAATACTCTAGAAAGGTTTAAAGACTTTCTGAATTACAAGAGGATTGAACGTACCCAAGATATAGACATAGATATTATCAACAACTATCGCCAACACCTCAACCGACTAACCACTATACGTAAACAGAAAATGAGTCTCAAAGCACAGGCTTATCAGATAGTAGTCATTCGTAGCTTCCTAAAATTCATGGTAAAACACGGAGCCATGGTACTAAGCCCAGATAAATTAGAACTACCCAAAGTCAGAATGCAAAGAATTGAATATCTAACTGAGCCTGAAGTACAAAAGCTAATTTCTGCTATTCTAAACGATACCAACAAAATACCTGAGGTTCAAAAAAAACGAAATCAAGCCATAATTCTTACAATGTTTGGCTCAGGTCTGCGCTTATCTGAAATGCTATCTTTACGCAAAGCTGAAGCAGGTGGAGTAGAGTTACCATTAGATCACGAGCAAATAGAACAAGAAAAGTTCGACAATCTGGAAGCTAATGAGTTTATTAACAAAACTGAGGTAGATGCTGCTGAGAATGAAGACGATACAGAAGCACAACCCCTTTTGGTAAAAGGTAAGGGTAGTAAGTATCGTACTACATATTTAGCACCAGCAGCTAAAGAAGCTATTAAAGAATATTTAGAGCTTAGAGGACAGGATGAAAATCCTTACCTATTCATTTCTTTTAGTAAAAACAGACCTAAAGACCCCAAAGATTGGAAACCACTCACTCCTAGAATGGTACAAATGGTGCTACAGCAATACGCCAGAAGACTGGGAATATACAAACATATCACACCTCATACTTTAAGACATAGTTTTGCTACCAAAATTTTAGCTGAGGGTGGAGACCTCAGATCCGTACAAACCTTACTAGGTCACTCGAACTTAGCTACTACCCAAATCTACACCCATATAACTAATTTACAAATCCGAGACCTACACAGTAAAGTCTTTGGTAGAAATGATAAAGATAAACCTGAGCCATAGTTCTTGCTTGTCATTATCTTACAATAATAGTACAATCGCAACATAGAGTTATTTATGTATCGACACACCAAAATTATCTGCACAATAGGACCGAATACTTGCGAGCCAAAAAATTTACTAGATTTAGCTATTGGCGGAATGAATATTGCTAGATTAAATATGTCTCACGGATCTCACCAGTGGCACGCTGAAGCCATTTCTAGGATTAAAGAATTAAATAAAAAAGATAATTTTAACATAGGTATAATGATCGATACCAAAGGTCCGGAAATACGCACTGGAGATCTAAAACAACCTTTGGAAGTCACGATTGGAGACCAAATCATACTAACCATCGATAGGAAACTAGAGAAAGAGGTAAACACTATAGAAGTCAATTATGATGGGTTTATTGAAGACGTTGAAGTTGATGATTTAGTTTTGATTGATAGCGGGATAATCACTCTTAAAGTAGTTAGCAAGACCAAAACTACTGTATCTTTAGCAGTCCTAGACGACGGGGTAATTACTTCTAGAAGACATCTAAACATAAAAAGTAAAAGTGCTAATCTTCCTGCTATTACAGATAAGGACTGGCTTGATATTGACTTTGCAATCACCCAAGAGGCTGACTTTATAGCTCTATCATTTACTAATAATGGACAGGTAGTATCTGAATTAAAAAAATATCTTCAACAAAACAAGTCAGAGATTAAAGTCGTATCTAAGGTAGAAAGTACCGATGCTGTAAAAAATCTGGAGTCAATTATAGATCATTCAGACGGAATTATGGTAGCTAGAGGTGATCTAGGAGCCGAGTTACCAATTGAAGATGTACCAATAATCCAAAAGCAGATCGTAAAACTATGCCGCAAAGCAGGAAAGCCGGTTATTGTAGCTACTCAGTTGCTGGAGTCAATGATGCACAACCCTACCCCAACTAGAGCTGAGGTTACTGATGTATTTTGTGCAGTCAATCAAAGGGCTGATGCAATTATGATGTCTGGCGAAACAGCTAATGGTAAATACCCGCTCAAAGCTTTAGCTGTAATGTCAAAGGTAGCTTATAGAGCCGAGCAAACTTTTAAAGAAGATAAAAGAATTTTAGTGGATAATTCAGAAGAACCCAAAAATGAAATTTGCCTTGGAGCTTCTATCATAGCTAATAATATAGAGGCTAAGGCTATAATAGTGTTTACCAAAAAAGGTATTACGGCTAGTCTTGTAGCTCAGTGCAGACCTAATTGCCCAATTTTTGCTTTCACTGATTCAAACGAGGTCAAAAAACAACTTTCTCTGTACTGGGGAATTACTGCATTCGAAATACAGCTAGGTGAACCTGAGAGCACAATTACACAAACTATAGAACTGCTAAAGAATAAAAATATTTTAAAAGTCGGTGAGTCCGTGGTTTTAGTTTCAGATATAATCGTAAGCGAAGAATTAGTTGACACTGTTCAAGTAAGAGAAGTAAAGTAGCTAAAAATTCAACAAAAAAGACATCTCAAAGTAGAAAAAGGTTTCTAAACTTCAAAATGCCTTATATAATTGATCGACTTACCAAGGGTAAGGATCCAAGTGGATTTGGTCAGTAGCGACCATATGTTGATTGTTTTTGGATTATTTGATTTTCTGACCGGCGTATTCGATTATGTGTCGGAACGATGTTATTGCAGTTATTCAATTGTCTGTAACTACCTGCACGATGGTCATATTGCAATCTAGGAATGCAGCCAAAATAAGGTGTGCTATAATTCACATTTGTAGAGTTAACTTTTCTCATTGGCACGTATCTTGGTTTAATTTGATACGATGGTCTTCTAATTCTTGGCTGATTGTAGCCATTATAAAATCTTCTATTTCTTTGTAGTCTGTAATAATTAAGCCTCGATGATCTACTGTAAGAATTTACCACCCTATCTTCAGCAACTTTCCTGTGTTTAGAAGTGATATTAGTCACAACTGGATCTTTTGGTTGAACCCATTTTTTTTCAATTTGAACTTTGTTGCTTCTTGAATTATAACGCACCACTGGCTTTCTATAAGCTCTACGCTGCGGTACTGAGTTATAGTTTGCAGTATAGTGGTGCGCTTGAGCTTCTTGCGGTTCTACGGTAGCTGCTACTGTAGTAGCAACTGTTGCAGTAAAAACCGCTGTTAACATTTGTTTCCAAAAACCCATTTTTTTCCTCTTTTTATGGTGTACTACTGATTTATCCGAATAATTTACTTTTGTATCTACTATTTATAGAGTCTCTCTTTATGGGAGAAGCTGATCATGTATCGATCAGAATGAACTCGCAGAGTAAATTACAATTTTAATCGTTAAACTAGGTTATAAATTATTGAAATCTTTAACCTTCAAACAGTATAACACAAAAATAACCTTATGTCAAAATATTTTTCTCGAGATAGTTTTTAGCTTATCTTCATTTCCATAAAGTAACTTTCTCCCCAAATTTAGGCCAATATGATTCAACTTGACTAGGTAAGGAAGCTTCTATCTCTTTACCAAAACCTAGGCTAGCTTCTTTTTCACCATGCATTAAAAATAGTTTCGCTTTAGTATTCGTTTCAAAATCAGCTTGATTAACAATATCTACTACCCATTTTTTTAGAATCTTTTGATCAGCATGAGCTGAAAATTCATTTATATTCTCAACCCTAGTAAGAACTTGTAGAGTTTTATTCTCTACCTCTACTTCTTTAGTACCGTCCCAAATCAACCTACCTAAAGTACCTACTGCTTGATAACCCACCATCAACAAAGTATTTTTTGGATTTTCTAAATGAAAATAGAGGTGTTTTAAGATTCGACCACCAGTGAGCATGCCACTACCTGCTACTATAATACAGGGCTTTTGAAACTGGTTTAGACGTTTACTTTGAGCTGAAGTCTCCAAGATTTGAATACCTTTATAGATCAAAGGGTTAGCACTATTACTTATTTTATCTTGCAGGTCGTCATCGTAAAGCTCAGGATGACCAAGACAAATCTCTAAAATTTTAGAAGCCATCGGTGAATCCAAAAAAATTGGTATTTTTGGTAGTTTATTATCTTGCATTAATTCTACAATATAATAAATCACTTCTTGAGCTCTTTCTACAGAAAATGATGGTAAAAGCACTTTACCCTGTTGTCTGACAGTCTCCGAGATAATTTTACGTAGTCTTTCTTTAGGATTTAATTTGCCATGATAACGATTACCATAAGTAGTTTCTATAAAAACGTGAGTAGTATTTTTTAGTTTTTTAGGTACCTCTGGGTCTCTAATAATCGGTTTATTGTAGTTACCAAAATCTCCAGAAAAAATAATTTGTTTATTACTACTAACTTCCGTAATAGTTACATAAGCTGAGCCGAGTATGTGCCCAGCGTCAAAAAACTCAATTTCTAAATTAGGGTGAATTCTAAACTTTTTATGATATTCATAAGTCTTAAACCTTCTCATGGCTTTTGCCACATGCTCTTGACTATACAGACCCAAATTTTCGCTTTCTAGAGCTATCTTTGACAGATGCTTGAGATACTCTCCATCAAATTCAATTTTATTCACTTGCGAAGATAAATCGCTTTTTTTCAAACCTCTAAGAGGGCTAAAATCACTTTTTTGGTTCTCAGTATGTAACCTGGCAGCATCCGACATAACCACTTCAGCTATTTTTTTAGTGGCTTCAGTAGAGTAAATCTTACCACCAAATCCGTTTTTGACTAAGTAAGGTATCCGCCCGCAGTGATCAAGATGAGCGTGGGTCAAAATTATTGCATCTAGGGTTCTAGGGTCAAATAGCAAATGAGAGTTAATTTTAAATAAATTAATCTTCTGGCCAGTTTGGAACAAACCACTATCTAAGCAAAAACTAAATTTACTACCATCTGGACCTGTGTACTGGAGATAGTATTGAGAGCCTGTCACTGTTCTAGCCGCCCCGCAAAAAGTAACCTCTAAACTCATACTAATACATCAACACAGAGAGCGAGGTCAAAATCATACCTATTACTAAAATAACCGCAAAGACTTGAATAGCTATTTTACTAACCTGTTTTTTTCTAGCTAGCTTAGCTCTAACTTTTTCTATTTCGGCTATACGACTTTCTTGTTCTGATTTACTGAGTTTTTTTGGCATAAATTCCTAATTTGCCAGAGTCTAGTTTCTTTTCTAAATTTAAGCAAATTTTTTGCACTAATATTGTCTAGTGGTCATTTCCAATGTAATAAATTACTAGCTGTTGACTTTGATCAGCTTTAGTCTTTAAAGTAAATCTCATTCTATTTCCTGTATTCAACCTAAGGCGATAGACAGTCTGACCTTCAAATTCTTCCGGAAGAGCTAAGTTATAATATTCACGGTTAATGTTTGGCGAAATATTTTTTAGGTTCAAGCCCATCGGTAGAGCCGAAGCTAAGCTAGAATGATTCTGCTGAATGGCGTTTTGTAAAAATACGGCAAAATTATCTTCTCCGCTATTCATATATTGATTTAGAACTAGATTTAGTTTTCTAACCATGGCCTGGAGATTTACGTCAGTATTTTCTGATTGAGAACTAAAAGCAAATTTAACTTCTAGTGGCTTATTGTTTCTCAACAATCTTTGGTTAACTTGCAGATCATAAAGAGGCAAATCTTGCATACTCCTGAGACTAGAAATTTCTATATTATTATCACCTAATATCAACCTATCTTGTTTGAGTTTTTCTAAAGTACTGATTAGTCCGTTTTTGATAGTTTCCAATTGAGTTTTATCAAGCTCTTGCTTATTTACAATAAGTCTTTTTTTATCTGCACTGTACATCTGATTGAGATCGTAAATACTGGGTAAACCATGATCTCTAGAAAAAACTTCACAGAATCTAGCTAACAAGAATTGATCATTACTGGTTTCTTCCCATATATTGGCAGAAGTATCATACTCCGTCACTTTGTTTTCAGTGATTTCTAGACTTTTAATCGTGTCTAATAAGGAATCTATAACTAAAACATCTTCAGAATTAAGTTTATAAAGTTCAGACTCATCTACAACATCTAAAAAACTCTCCTCAATCAAGTTACTCAAATCCTGCACCGAAATTTCTTGATCTATTTCACTTTCTTGTGAGCTTAGCGATTCTACATCCAACTCTTCTTCCAAATCTACTAATTTTTCTACTGACTTGGTTGCTACTTCCATATCAAAAACAAAACTAAGATTATCTATTAACTTAAACTCCTCAGCATCTTGGGCATACTCTTCCTGTAAGTCTTGAATGTTTGTGAAAGCATTTTGAATTTCTGAGGGCTAATATTGAAGCCAATCACTGTTCTTTTCGTTTGGCAACATTTGCTGAAATTTTTGTAGCAATTTTAAAGTTACGTTCTTACTAGAATTTACACTGGGGGACCAATTGTCTACGATGTAGTCTTGATTATAAAATAGGTCAGTATTAATTTCTGAATCATCATTCGCACCTAAGAGATAGTTAGAGTAAGTACTAAACCTGGATTCTAAGAAAGCAATCTGAGATATAGATTTTACTACTTCTTTACTAAATTTGAGATCAAACAAATACTTACAAAAATTAACTAGTCTTTGTTCAGGCTTAGAATTAGGATCTAAAGTAGTTTCTGAATTTAAAGATTTGGATATTAGGTTGATAAGAAAATCTTTGCGTCTTTTTAGATTTGGTTGCACTAAAGCAGGTGTTTGACTATCTAACTCGACAATTCTCTTGTCTAAAATACTTACAGCTTGGAAAGAAATAAATGATTGAACACTGAGTTCAAAAACGTTTCGTAAATCTTGAGAAATTGTAAACAAAGTTCTTAGCTTAGTAAGATCACTTATCTCACTGGCTAGTAAGTCAAATATTTTTTGGGTGTCTTGGTGTGAGCTTTCTCCTAAATCTGCAGAATCTAAATCGGGCAAACTCTTCAAATTAGGTGTTCGACTACTAGAAATTGTGAATACTTGCTGCAAAATAGCCTCAACATTTATTCTATCATTGTGAGATAAAGACTCCAAAAATTTTAGATAAGCTTCTTTGATACTAACTTGAAATTGCTCCAAGTCAGTCGCAAAAGTTTTTTTAGTAGTAGTAAGCACTTCTACATCAGTAGCCTCTTGAATAGCTTCCTGTAATTTAACAATTTGATTACTTATCTGCCCACCTTCAACTTCTGAGACTTCAGACGAATTCAATTCCTGTAAAAGTACTGCTTGCCTATCATAAACTGGCTGGAAGTTTTTACTAACTACTTCGCTATCATAGTTTAAGGTATAGTATTTAGCTCCCGTCTTTGACAAGGCTTTTAATGCATCTTCATAGCCGCTAATTGATAAAAGTAAAGAGAGTTCCGCAATTTTAAAAAAATCAATGATGTCCTCATCAGTTTTGACTAATCTATTAAATTCTATAACACAACTATCATTATCATAGTCATTTAAAATTTTTACTACTAAACCGTATATTTGTTTGTGATCAGCTTTCTGAAACTGATCGTTAATTTGACTGCTGTATTCATATTTGGTCGTAGACCCCTTGTTACTATAATCATGTTGTAAACTAAACGCAAAGTAATTATAGAATTCGTCAGGAATTGAAGTAGTGTAACTTTGTGAATAACTTTTAATAAACGCAGAATGTACTTCAGTCATACACACACCAGGAAACAAATTTTCACTATTAAAACCTCCTAACTTACTATAGGAAGCCAACTTATTCACAAAGTTGTTATTTTTAATATCTGTTATATTCTGAAATTTACTAAGTATTTCTCTTAAAGTATTGTTATAAAAGTTTTGAGCGATTATGATTGAAATTGAATCAAGAGCTAGTTTTTTATCATACAAAAACCAACCCTTAAGCACAAATTTATCTCGCTCCCGTCTATCTAATTGTTTTAGGAGATATTTGATTATAGAAATAGTATTAGATTTATCTCTTTTGTCTGAAAGCGAGCCAACACTACTTTTCCCACCGACCAGTATGAAGCCTAAATCTGCCTCTTTTTCACTTAATTCGTTTAACTTATCAATACTAATTTTATTAAATAGGTATACTCCTAATTCAGGTCTAATAAGAGCTTGAGTTAAATAAAATACTTGATTTAGTAAATCATTTCGGTTAGCATTAAATCCAACCTTATAGTTGCCAGCAACTAGTTTTTCAAGTGTAGTTACAAAATTACTCTTAGCTCCAAATTTAGATATTCCTGACTTTATAGATGATTGTATCAATATTTTATGTCGTTCAACAATTTTTTTAAGAGTACTAACATTACTAGGATCTTCTAAAATATTAATAAGCTCAGTAATATCCTGCATAATAAGCTCGTCTAAGTTTTCCGTTTCTTCTAACTCAGCTTGACTAGAAATTTCGTAATAATCTTTATTATATTCAATTTTATGGAAAGGACTCTGAGAGTACTCAATTGCTTTAACTTCTAGTGGATCTAAAAAGCCAAAATCATTAGTGAGATTATTTAATTCGTTTATTATCACCCTAACTCCATTATCAATACTTTCCACGTCAAGATTACTAGTACTGGTCAGAAGCAAAGGATCTGTAATATTATATTTACGAGCAAACCTATCTGCTTGCCCAAATAACTCCATAAGATTAGTAGCAGTAAAATTATTAGGATTTTCGTCATAAATACTTAGACACTTCGTACACAATTCGTACAAACATTTACGATCTTCTTGGAATTGCTGGACAAGTTTTTCCCTTTCCCAAAAAGCGTCAATATCTACTTCAGGTTTTTCACCTGTTTGCTCCCCTTCTGTTGTATTTTCAGCCAAAGGTATTTCAGGTAACTTAATACCCGTGCTAATAAATTCTGCCTGCAGATCAGCTTCTTCTTGAGCTATTTCTCCGTTAAGTTCGCGAATATAGCCATCAGCTTTGTCTAAAAGAGGTTGTAGGTTTTTTTGAACTTGCTCTGCATCGTAAAGAACAGCTATTCTTTGATTTGGATTATCAGCGACCTGCTGAGATAAGTCTGTAAAAGATTTGCAAAAACAGCGAATGAATAAGACATTGAATACTTTTAAGATATCAGCTAAGTTATTTTTCTTGTATATATCTTGAAAAATATTAGTCATATTCTCTAATACTAAAGGGCGAGATATTACCTCTAGAATTTCTCTATGCTTGGGGTTAGTTAGCTCTGATTTCAGAGAAGAATCATGGTTAAACTGAAATAATGCAGTGTTTATTTTATTAAACTTAGTATTTGAGAATTGCAAACTAGAATTATTATTTACTGCCTCTGATCCAAAGAACTTCTCCAACTCTTTATGACCAACAAATAAATCCGAGCAAAAATAATTAAATACCAATCCTAGCTTGTCTCTAGGATTACTCTTAACAAACTGTTTAATATTTGGATCAATTACAAAGAGAGTAAAAAGAGTATCAAGAACTTCTGACCGCTTAAGTCTTTGCTGACTATACGATTCTAATTTACTTATTAAAGCGTCAAAAATGTTATTTTGAAATAAACTAGCCAAATAACTGCTTAAATCGTTCAAAGTATTTTCAGGTTCAAAAACTGACTGTCTATATATGGAAACACGTTCGTTTATTATATCTAAGGATAGCTCAAAGCCTTTTATACTTTCTAAGGCATATTTGTCGTTAGCAGCAGTCTTCAGCGCTACCTCTACACTTGGATTTCCGTTTAAAGCATGAAAAGTATTAACTGAAATTTCTTCATTAGGTAATAACCTAGACTGAGTAATATATGAAGCTTGGTTACTGTTAGGGTCCATTACAAAAGAGCAAGATAGTACTTTAATAATATCTAGGATAATTTCCTCATTAAGTATACTCAGATCTAAATTTTCTGTGTTTAACAACATTTCTACACCTTCAAATTTATTCAAAATCAAACCATAGAGATCACCTTCTCTTTTATCGTTGAGCCTACTTTTTACAACTTTTTTTACATTATCTATTATGACTTTTCGGTGATTGAATGTTCTGACCAAATCTTGTGTATTACCTGAGTTCTGAGTAAATTTATAGAGGTCTCGAATATCTTTTTCATAATCTAGGTCTTTCAGATCTGTTACAAAACGGTTATTATATATTTCTTGGCTAGTATCTAGCTGAAAATCAAACTTACCAGTTTTAATAATCAATTCCTTAAAAGGGGGTTTAATTTTACCTTCAAAGTTTTGATTTATGTTTTGTAGCAATGGATAAACAGTTTCTACAGCTCTATTAATGCCAGTAACAACATCTGAGCGCTCCATTATGATAACCAGCTCATGAAAAATATTATATTTTTTGGCAAAATGGTTTATAAATAGACTATGGAAATTGTTGTATTCTGCAATTAGTTTATCACCAACCGATTTTGCGTTAGTACCTAATTCTAATAATCGCTCACAGGACTCTGCGATTTGAGCTCTAGTTTTCTGGAATTTATTAAACCAATCCACCCTAGCTTTAAATTCAGCTCTATAGTCTACACTGTTTTCTCTAGTACCAGTTTCTACCTCGGGAGCCTGCAGTTCTAGAGCAGTTTGATCTTCAAAACTTTCAGTCCAGACTTTTTGGGGAGCTTTGTCTAACAAACTAGATTGCCTTTCAAAAGTTAGTTCTTCTACTTGCCTCGGATTAGCTGGTATTACTTTTTCACCTTGATCGATAAATAATTTATAACTCTCTATCCAAGCTTCTTTTTCTTGGTCTGTTAAGTCCTCCCAACCATCTGGCAAGAACACAGGTTTTTCGAAGTTAGCTCTCAAAAAAGGCTCACTCACTACTCCTTTAATAATTTGCTCATAAAAATCTAAGCTATGCGGCACATCACTATTAGTCGGCTCAACTGAAGTATCGTCTAGGACTTCAGCATCTTGAGTCTGTGTAGAGCTGATATCTTTTATGGGTCTAAGTTTGAAAGGAGTAAGCATTAAATTACCATCCTTTAGAGTTGAGTGCGGTGGGTACGGACTAACTGAAACTATATTTTTAGAATTTGATGTTGGATCTTGAGTCTGAATAAAAGCTTCTACCACCCCAACTTTATCAAATATGCTATTTAGATTTCCGCGTGTATGAATCTCTTTAGTTTGGATTTGACCATCTTTGTAAACAGCAATGTTTACTACCTGATTATTCAAAATTTGTAATATATTCGACATATTTTCTAAATCTGCAACGTTGATATCCAAGATACTATCGGACCAAAATGATAGATCGTTGGCATATTCAAATCGCTTTTCGTCATCCCAGACAAATTGAGGGTTTTTTATTCTTACATATCTTGTATACTCAATTTTGAAAAAGTGGTTAAACTTAGACTTTAGATTCTGACTAAACTGCTGTTGTAATTTCTCAAAGCCCTGTCTAGCTTTGGAAACCTCCGTCTGATTAGTCGACTTTAGACCTGTTAGATGTAGTTTATTATATTCAGCTAATTTTTCTCTACATTCATTGTATAGCTGACTGATACTGTCTTTATCTTGACCCAAATTAGGTAAGCCATATTTTTTTCTAAAGGAAGTTATCAGTAAGGCACTTTTAGCGTTATAACCATAGTCACTAGTATTATCTATCATTAAAAAATATAAAATACTCTCTAACAGCTTAGTTCGTCTTCTAAAACTCTCTAAGTATGCAATAGCTTGATCTAAAATCTGGCTATCAACCTGATCTAATTGAACTTGATTCTGAAACCGCTTTAGTACTCGAGACCAATTCAGGTATTTTTTATCCAGTGAGCCACCATGTTCTCTGAGAAGAATTATTGATTCTCTTAATTGTTCAGCGGTTAAACCACTACCATCAAATAGTTTAGACTTTACTACCTTTCCTAGCCCCTGTTGTTCGTAACTTGTATTTTCGACACTTGGGAATATTGAATCTAAATCTAAACCAGAAATTTTTAGCTGCGAGAATATTTCTTGTACCTCTTGATTAGTAGCGTACTTCTTACTAAAAGCAGTTAGACTATTATTAATTTCAGATAAAGTAAAACCGTTACTTTCTAGATCTTGAAATTGTTCTGAATCTGACAATTTGGCTATACACAGTAACAAACTTTTAGCGTAAAAATCTATATTATAAGGGTTTTCTACACCACCATATTTGACTTCAATTACATTAGGCAGTTTAAATGAATTCTCCGACTGAGCTGTTTGAATTTCTTTTATTTTAGTTTCAATTTGGTTTATAATTGAGGCACCTTTAGAGGAGTTATAATTATCTGAAACAGTTTCCTGCACCACCTGAATATATTCGGTATAGTTTAGGCTGTTTGGTTGAATTTTATCTAAGGCTTCGATATATGGATTGATGACAGTCTTTGCAAACTCATAGTTATAGATATAGTAACCTAGTAATATTTTAAGATCTCTTACTAAACCCAGCAGTCTCACATGTTTTTCGTTCTCAGTCTGATGATTATTCAGCTCTGGATCGTAAATTGAATCACGTATATTAGCTAGTTTGATAGCAATATTCGGATCTAGGCTAGTAATATAAGCTAGATAATAAACTGGCTTTGCTTTTGAGGGATCTTCGAGGCTATCTCTTAACAAGTTCAATTCCTGTTTAGTTTGCTTCAGCTTTTGAGCTGCTTGCCTTTGCATCAGATCTGGCTCAGTGGCTACTCTTAGATAATATGTTTGAGGTTCTATCTCAACTTGATTATCTTCAACCTCAGTAACTTCTGAAGGAGTAGGCTCTTCAGTTTGATTTGGTGTCAAAGCTGAATTCTCTCTTTCTAAATTAGGATTATTTCCCTGTAAGAGTTTAAAAACTAAGAAGTTATTTTGGTTTTCGTAGTAATTAGAATTATTTGCAACTAATTTATTCCAAGCACTGACTGTCTTTGGGGACTCAGGCAATCTAATTCCTAATAAACCACCTCTTTTTCTAAAAACTTCTATAGGATACTGGATATAAAGATCATTAACTTTTATGGTTGCTAAGTAACTACCATTTTCTGAGTTAATAGCTTCCACCATAGGCACACTAATCCCAGCTGATCTATCTCGTCTAAAAAACTGATTCAAAAAACTAGCTACACCCTCCTCATTAGCATCTCTTAACTCGTTTACAAAAAACATCCAGCCTCTTTTGAGTATATCTTTTTGAGCCTCATTTTGATCTTTCTTATTAAAACAACTATGAAAGCTTTTGAGTTGTTGATTTAGCCTAGAAGATATTTCCACAGCCTGCAAGCTTCCAACATTTAGCTTGACTGCTAACTCGCTAGCTGGACTTGTAGCCTGACTTAATATTTGTGAATCTTTATTCGACCTTAAATTTTCCATATAGCTTCTTATTATTCTAACACTTGCAGAGTATTTTGTATGCAACGTAAATAATGTTCGTATCACTATAACACATTTTTATAAAAAATAAAAGTTAATGATTTGAGTAAACATAAGCACGGTTTTATGCTATGAATAAGCAATGTCACATTTTAGAAAAACTAGACTCTATATTGGTGATATCGATATCAAATTCAATAATAATGTATGAGCGATGATGTATTGCGTAGGACTTGGAAAGAGTATTACCCAAAGGTATACGGTTATTTCTTTAGGAGAATTACCAACAAAACGGATGTGGAGGACCTCACTAGCATAGTAATGACAAAGTTTCTGAACCTGTTTCAAGACGAAAACAAGCTGAATAAAATCAAGAATAGGCATGCTTATTTATGGAAGATCGCCCATAATCAACTAGTCTACTTTATTAAAACTCAGCAGAAAAAAGCTATTGAAATCGGCTTTGGAGATGATTATTTTGAGATTGATAACCAGATTGAACATGCCTATTCGACTAGATATCAACACAAAATACAGTGCCTACTTGAGTGTATAGATCAGTCTTTGAAAGATCAAGATGCTCAAATAGTCAAAATGGCTTTTATCGAAGAAAAATCCTCCAAAAGTATTGGTCACATATTTGAGCTTAAGCCTGAAAATGTCCGTCAGAAGATCTCTCGAAGTATCAAAAAATTAAAATTAGCTTGTCGTGATATCTGGCAAGAATGCAAACATAACTAAAAACTTATGATTAATAATCCATTTGATAGAGAAGAAAACTTACAACCTTGGTTTACTCAAGATAAGAACTACCGCACAGCTCAAAAATTATTTTGGCAAGACTATTTGTCTAAAACCCGCTCAGAAAGAGCAAACACTAATATTTTATACACTATGACCTATAAAACACTCAGATTTATATCTGCCCATACAGTTATTTCAGTAATTATCGGAATTATTCTATTTACTGCAATTGGAGCTACTACAGCTGAGGCTCTAGCTCCCGAAGTAAACAAACCCTCTACAATCTTACAACGCGTCCTTGAGGTCAATCAACAACCTGAAAAAGATCCTTACACTGCTCTTAAGCCAGATTCAGAAAACAATGTAGTTAGTTTAGATGCTTGCGATTTATCGGTAAAGTTTCCCAAACAGATCGAGAATATAAGTACTCAAGCATCGAGAATTGATTTTGAAATGTACGGTATAAGAATTCAAGGAGCCGACTTCTCTTATAAGCCAAATCTTTCAATACCAAATTATGAAAATCTCAAACTAAATGAACTCAGCATTACATGCGCTGATGAGTACTTTGATTACTATTCTGGGGAAAAGGAAGCTCCGAGAATAACTAACCAGGAATTAGCTGACTATACAGGCTGGTTTATAAGTTCTGAATCTGAACTAGAAGATTTACGCATTGATCAAGGTTATGATTACCACTCAATTTTGTTTAAACATACCGATAAATATTACTATATTAGAGGTTTCGACCTAAGTAAGCAAGCAAACATTGATAACATAGAATCTATACCTGATTACGATCCAATTTATGATAATACTATTAGAGAATTTCGAGCAGATATAGATGGAAGAAAACAATTGCCAGGAATTTTTCCTAATCAGGTGCAGTTACAGTTTAATAGTATAGCTAGTAATGAGACTAATACTGAATTGACAGAAGATAAATTTGAAAATCAAGATAACTATTTCGAATCTCCAATTAAAACTCCAAATAATACTGTGCAAACAGATTTAAAACTAAAAAATGAACAAAACTTTAATAAAAAAATTAACGACTATGAAGCCTTGAAAGCAAAAGCTGATCAAGATGGACGAGTGTATCGAGAAAGTCACTTTTGTGGTATACCTCATCTTATTGAATACGAGACTAATGGCCAAGAACAAAAAGCCTATATAACTAACCAAAATCAGTATTCAGTGGAAGATATAATCTACTATGATAGAGTTGTAGAATTTCTTGATAATCCAGAAGATACATACACAGAGACCTTAAAACCAGCATTCAGAAGCTATTGTGGTACTAGTGAGAATGGCACTTATCTGGCTGAACTACAAAATTTAGAATTTCCTAAAGTTGATATGTTTAGATCTATTGTCGCGATGGAAAGTAAAGATATGGGAGAGGTCTTGCGTGTGATAGTGTACGCAAAAAAAGATAATAATTTAATCAGATTGTCACAAGAACTGGATCTAGACAACTCATCGAAACAGCCTAATTACGAAGAAGCCTGTGGCTCTATTTACTATAATGAAGATAGTACCACAAGTGAAAAGCGTAAATGTGTAGAGGAAGAATTACTTAGATCCTTTAAAGATCAGTTAACTCCTGAAAAGGTTGCTGAGGCTGAAGGAATAGCTCAAAATCTTATCGACACCTTTGCTATCGAGACTAAATAGAAAAAAAATAAAGTCTAACGATACCCAGTTTTAGACAGCTGGGTTTTCAATTTCCTTTATTTAAGTTACTCTAAATACTCTTTGCCAAATCTAGACTGCAGTACTTCTGGGATTCTCACTCTACCATCAGCTTGTTGAAATTGCTCTAAAATAGCTAACCCAGTTCTAAAAACAATACCAGTACAATTATTACTCCAGGGTAATTGCTTTTCGCCATAAGTGATTTTCAAGCCTCTATTCTGATAGTCGGTTGCTGCACCATTCGAAGCTATTTCTCGAAACTTATCTACTCCAGGGAAATAAGCTTCATAATCAATTTGCCTGTAGTGTTTTTTCGGTAAATCTCCTGAACAAATCTCGACAGCTCTGAAGTATAAACCTAACTGATTATAAATACTTTGGCAGATTTGATTCATTAGACCAAAGACTTTGTCTTCATCTTCGGGCTTGTAAATAGCGTCTATTTCTATTTTTTCGAATTGATGAACTCGCAAGATACCCTGCTGGTCTTTACCGTAGCTACCAGCTTCTTTGCGAAAACAAGTTGTGTTGGCCATCATTAAAAGAGGCTCATACAAATCACCTACATTCTTACCCATCCAGTAGCCCATCATACTTTGTTCACTAGAAGGTATTAAATAGTAGCTTTTATTTTCATCAATATTGACTTCGTATAAATCACCACCAAAGTCTGGAAGGTTCCCAATGTCAGTCATAACTTTTTCGTTGAGCATTAAAGGAGGGTAAAACATTTCAAATCCTTGCTTATATATCAGGTCTTCTGCCCAATCGAAAAGTACCTTTCTAAATCTAGCTAGCTCACCCCGTAAATAATATCCTCTAGCTCCCATAGCTTTGACTCCTTCTTCATGAGCTGTGTATTTTTTGTATACTTCCAGCTCCCAGTATGGCCTTGCTTCAAACTCAAACTGTGGTTTATCTCCCCAAGTATTTATCAAAGGATTATCCGCGTCTGTTTCTCCTTCTGGAATACCCTGCCAGCTTAAATTAGGGATTATAGCCACCAAATCATCTAAATTTTCTCGAGCTTCTCTAGCTACCTCCTCTTGCTGTTTAATTTTAGCTGATACCACTTTCATCTCAGCGATTTTAGTGGACTTTTCCTCTCCGCTCATGTTAACGACGACATTATTAAATTGGTTTTTCTGCTGCCTCAAATTATCTAAGTCTTGTTGCAGCTGTTTCCAAAGACTATAGGCTTGCTTGGTCTGCTCAGCTAAGCTAATATCCATATTCCTCTTTTTAAGTTCAACTTTATATAGCTCTACATTTTCAACTAAATTATTTATTGATATCATAGATATTATACTTCATTCGACCTAATTACTGCTGTAAAATAGCTAGTATGTCAACTTGACATTTTTTTTAAGAAAATTCACTAATTCCCAATACTAAGTATGCCTAGCTACACACAAAACCTATATTTTCTCCCTTCTGGTAAAGCCGATAAATTCAACGTTATAATTGAAATACCTTACGGTAGTCAAAACAAATATGAGTTGGATCCTAAAACCGGTGCTCTATTTCTCGACAGGGTTCTCTACTCAGCTGAATTTTATCCCTTCAATTATGGCTTTATACCTTCGACTAAGGCAGCAGATGGAGATGCTCTTGACGTGGCAGTAATATTGACTAATCCAGTACCACCTTGCACAGTAGTTCAATGTAGGGCAATTGGCATAATCAAGAAGGTAGATGGAGGAGATCAAGACAATTGCGTTATTGCTGTCCCTGTAAGTGATCCAAGATATAACGATGTTGAAGATATAAAAGATATTACTTCTCATACAATAACACAGATGACTGACTTCTTTGCTAATTATAAGCGCCTGCAAAATAAAGTATCTACAGTGGAAGGAGTATATGAAAAGGCTGAGGCAGTGAAAGAAGTAGAAGCTCATCTGAACAACTACCCTGAATA
>JBCDGH010000010.1:0-35091 GCA_038751365.1 Patescibacteria group bacterium
GGGTAAATACCTCGTATATTTTTGGATCTACTTTAACTTTTAAAACGCCTGCTTGCTTAGCTCTATACTTTGCACCTTTTTGCTTTAATCTTTGTAATTCTAAATGATTTTGAGGAGTGTCTTCTATGTACGTACGACCATTGACTGTAGTTATATCTAGATCAAGTTTGTTATTTTTTGCTTGCTCGATCCAATTACCTACTGTGGCGGGAGTAACATTATATTTTTTGGCGATTTGAACATTGCGCAAGATAGACATTTTTTAAGATAGTTTTTTTATAGTGCTGCTTTAAATGTTGTTAAATAGCTAACAAAAAGTAATTTTGTTGACAAGCTAAAAAAATTATTTCAGCTTAACCAAAGCTAAGAAAGCTAAACTTTTAATGATTTTGTAGTATGACAAAAGACTCAAAAAACTTAGGTAGAGCTAATAAAACATCATCAAAGATAGCTCTGCAAATTCTAGAGAACTGGTTGAAAGAATTTGAATTGGCATACAATCTTTCTCCAGAACTTTCTAAAAGTCAAATAAATAGGCTGAAATCTGAATTTAATAAGATATTCGAAGTTGATTACACCTTATAGCTTCTCATAAATTTCACTTCAACTTTACTCAGAGATGATATTTGGTTGAGTTGTGAACGAAGATGTATTGACTTTAGCTGCTTCGTAAAAGTTTCTCGATCTTGTTTTATCCAGTTAGTCCAAAAAGGATGAAACCAGAGATAGGGTTGATTTACTATCCAAATTTCCTTCAAGTGGGGTATATTTTTTTGCCTTAGGAGGTAAAATATATCGCCTAATTTAGTGACTACCAAACCTTTAAAACCTTTTTCAATTTTAGAATTAATTTTTGTTAAACTTCCGCTCTCGCCAAGTATAAGATAATCTGTTATTTTGAAGTTTTCTACTAGAACTCTTTGAGAATCTTTGAGCGTAGAATTCTGACCACAAAGTATGACCGTAATTTGATTACTAGAATTAGATAACAGTCCCTCAAAAAATTCTGTTAAATCTAACAGATAATCATTCTTAAGTTCGTTTGTATTATTTTGTACACTGGAATCATGATAGTGCACGCTGACTTGCCTACTCTCAAATAACTCCTCGAGCCTAATAGTCTCTAGTAAATGTGCAAAACTACTTTCCTGTAAGAAAGTCTCCACTTCTAAATCACCTATTTTGTCTAGCAAATTAGTAAAATGATTTTGTAGATTAAAATCTTTCTTGAAAGCACTTATAGTAAATTTATTATAAAACAACCTAAACATATAGTTCTCATTACTAGCTAAAGATAGTAAACTTGCTATATTAGATATCTTTGTAGAAATTATAGTGATAAGATTGTCGCTGTTATCCAGTTTAACTTTCTTCAACTTATCAGTAAGTTCACAGAGAGTAGTAAATTTCTTTGCAATCACCTTGGTTTCATGGTTTAGTAAGTGGTGGTAATATCTAAACTCATTGTTAACCCAATGAGGCTTTAAAGCAATTAGTAAAAACTCATAAGCTCCAATCCATTTTTCAACTAAAAGTGTTGACTGATCCAGCTTTTGTCTATGTAATTTAATACTCAAATAAAGATCTAGAAGACTGGCTAGACCTGATAAATGCGCTGTATCTTCAACTAAATTTCGAATTTGTCCAATAATACTTTCGAAAACTGGAATTATTACTTTTTGACTTTGATTAGGTTGATTAAAACTATCTTCGGAAGACACTAATTCAATTACTGATTCAGCGAAGCTAAAAACTGCTTTACTTTGACCATGGAGCTTGAGGTGATAGTTTGGATTCTTAATTTTGTGAAGAAATAATGCATATAACTGTAGCAGAATAAGCACGAACTCTCTAGGTAGGTCTAATTTAAGAAGTACTTCTAACTGACTTAGAGCATTTATAGGATTAAGACTATTTATTTTTTCTATAAGATGCTTTTTAATTGGGTTGCCAAAAAAATCAACTTTTACAGGGTTAGACTCAATAATTACCTCAGATTTCTTATCAAATGAAGTAGAATATTGATTTGAACCAAAAAAATTTAAGTCTATAGGTAAAAAGTGTTGATCTAGAAGCTCAAAAAACTTCTGGCTTAGCTGTAAATTTGGTATATGTTGAATGATTCTCCTGAATAGTAGATAGCATACCGAAGCGTCGTATAGAGCTCTGTGTGAAAGCTGAGCATGCTCAGAATCTAAATTTGGAACTAAGTTGAACTTGTCTTGTAAAAACTCCAAATTAATAGCTGAGATTTCAGGGAAAAATATTTTAGCCAGCTCAAGAGTGTCTACCGTTTTAATATTCGAGGGTAAATACCAAGATTCTTTCTTCAGGAAGTTTAAGTCAAAATCAATACTATGACCAATTACTGCTTGAATATTATTATAATTTTCTAACCAATTAGCCCATATTTCTTGTACTTTGTGCAGATTCTGAGCAGTTGACAACTCGAGCTCAGTAATACCCGTAATCCGAGTAATTTTGGCATCCATAGTCTGCCTTAGAGAAACTAAACTACTAAACTTGTCGACTTCAGTAAACTCTAATGATTGAGGATCAATACTTACTACCAAACCAGCAATTTCGATAATTTGAGATTCAGAAAAATTGACTCCTGTGGTTTCAGTGTCAACAAATAATAGAAGCATAAGCTATTTTTTCTTCTTTGATTTAGCGCCGGTCTTAGCTTTGGAGATAGATGCTTTTTTTTTGGGTTTTGCCTTCTTAGACTCCTTTTCCACAAACTCTACGACTGTTGGTTGGCTACTGGAATCAGCTGGATCTGCTGTATTCTCGATGTTATTGGCTGGATTATCATCTCTACTTTGAGGATCAGACTTAGCAATATCTTCGAGTAACTTTTCTGTATGCCCTGAATAGAATGTAGTTAGGAATATTTGCCTTAGTAAGGACATCAAACCGACAGTGACAAAGTATATGTTGGCGCCTGCTGGTAAATTAAAATTTACAATAAACAAGATTATCGGCATGCCGTATATCATGTTGAACTCCATGCTCTTTTGGAGGGCTTCAGGATCTAAGGCTTTATCGTCTTTCTTTTTGACTATTTTTTTAGGTTTTTCTGGTAGTTTTATTTTCGGTGACCACTTAAAAGTATACATTCCGTAAGCAAAAGATAGTAGTGAGGCTAGCAAAGGTAACCAGATATAGCTTCTAGCTGAGGCTTGGAGAGGTATAAATCCAAAAGCAGTAGTGCTAAGACTTTGCTGAGGTAAATTAGCTACGAAGGGGTAAAAATTACCCGTTATATCCTGCCCGGCAGTAATATCACGAATCACAAAATATACTCCTGTAGCAAAGAATAATTGCACAAATAAAGTTATAAAAATACTCCCACTACTAAGATTATGCTTCTTATTAAAAGCCATTGTCTGCTTTAGAGACTCTTGAGGATCTTTCTTATACTTATCTTGGATTTTCTTCAGTTGTGGTTGTAATAGTTTAATTTTCTGAGTGTTAATATAAGAAGAAGCAAAAATTGGCCACATAACCAAGTTCACTATCACCGCTAGCAGTACTATGGAAGTACCAGTGTCATTGGTAAGGTTGTATAAGAGTTGTAAAAGATTGACTTGAGGATTGTATACCAGATTAGTATATAGCCAGCTAAAAATATTCATATTTATTTTATAAAGAGACTTTATCTAAAAGTTGGTAAATTCGCTCGATCTGCTCTTCTTCTTTATCGATGAAAAAGCCGATTTTAGCCTGTCTGAAAGTCAAACCCTGATCGTATAAATGATTAGATAAATCTTTAGCTACCTTTCTGAGCTTTGCTAGAGTAGTCCCATGTTTACCGTTAGTGGTATTAATTCCAACACTAACTTTTTGAATTTGTTTATCGTATTTTACAGACTTTACATTCCAAAACTGCTTTCTCAACTCTTCTTTACTCAACAGAAACAAAGAAGTAGTTAATATAAATTCTCTTTCTTTCTTTTTTGATCTATTTTTTCTGGCTTTATCACTTGAACTTGATTTTCCCATAATAAGTATTTGAATTATCAAATTTGCAATACTAATGATGTTTTTTAAACTGTTTGTCAAATCTATCTGAAATAATCAAAGTACTTATCCTGAGCTGGATATACTGTAAAATTCTGTATAATATCAAGCTGCTTTAAATCCAGAGTAAATAGCTCATACGCAGGATACTGCCCCTTATTATGTACAGCAATAAAATTGATTCCGTTATTGATATCTTGACTTTTGGCGAATCTGATTTGATCTACCAAAGTTGATTTATCTTTACCCAAAACATTAGTTACTTTTTCTATGAAGTCTATAGCTATCAACTCAGTAAAACCTGTAAAGTTGTTGACTCTCCAGACTTTACAACTGTGGATACTGCTTAAGACACACTCACCCTCAAGATAGTAGGTATAATTATCTAGATACTTGGTATCGACAATTTGATTTGGAGACAAATACATGATATCATCAAAGATAGGTTCTATTAAGTACTTACTGTATTTAAGTAGATTAAAGCTGGCAGAGACTTGAGACTTGCTATAAATTACTGCGTAGATGTCATTCTGAGGATCTAATTTAAACAAGCTACCAACGGGTAATTTACTAGTTACTAATTCAATTTCAGCCTCATTTATCCTGAGTATTTGTATACCTTGTAAATCCGTTTCATTACAATCACCATCTGGAATCCATAAGCCAGAGTCATAATTATTTAATCCATCAGCCAAATTAAAATTATTTTCTTTTCCGAGCTCAATTATACACTCTCTAGAACCATCTACTTTGATACTAATAGCTTTAGGCATTTCCTTGTTTATTTCAGGCTCGTTCTGAGAATTTTGCTGCTGGGTAGTGTCCTCACTTTCAGTATTTAGTTGACTAGCTAAATCGATAGAAGTGTTAGCCGGCGTTGATGCAGAGACACCGGCTTGTTGCCTTACAAACCAAAAACCTAGACCTCCAAAGGCGATAAGAAGAAAAATCATAAAAGCCATAGGCAAAAAAGCCAAGTCTCTCTTATTTTGAGAGTAAAGATTTTTAGTTTGAGATTTTTTTGATTTGCTAGATACCTTCCAAATACTACTGCCACCCGTAACCATATTTATTATGTAACATAGCCAACTATAACTTTTGGTGTCAAGAGTCGGAATTTACTCTATAAAAAAAGACCTTGTTGTTACACAAAGTCTATATAATAATTGGACTAATTCTCATTCAAAAGAAAAGCAATTTTTTTTAGAATATCCTCAAGATTAAGATCTCTACTCATTTCTGACTTGTATCGAATTAGCTTTGGAAGTAAATGTAAGGCTTGGTTTAACTTACCATCCTCAATTAAGCTTTCAAACATATGAAAATAATTGACCTCTTCTACGTATTCGGTACTAATTTTTAATATGTGAATTAATTTGACAGTTTTGACTGGTCCTTTTCCTTGAATTCCAAACTTTTGGTAAAGTTTAGATAGTCTCTGCCTACACGTACCTTCAGCAATACTTAAACCATCAGCAATCTCCTTTGTAGATACACTTGGCTTACCAGCCTCGATAATCTCCCTATATATAAACCCTAATACTTCTTTATCATTAGAAGTGAGTTTGAAGCTCAAAGAATCGACAAATTTTTGTAAACTCATGATGGTTAACCCACAAAAAGAATTTTCAGTTCAAAATAACTAATACAATTTAGCTAGTTTTGAACCCGTCTGTAATTATATAACCATTTATTTGATTTTGTACAGGTATTAAATTTGGAGTATTTATAAGGACTGTGATTACTTCGTCTCGATTGAGCCAACAAGTTTGAAGTGAATACATATTAGTTAACTCAGCTTTATTTTCTGAAATATTTAGCTCTAGATTATCAATCTGCTCCTGATTACCACGTATTTCTAAGCTGGCTTGAGAGTCTTGACGTTGAACAATCTGATATCTATCGTCAGAGCATAAATCATTATCCAGTAGCACTATTTCTTCAACTTCATTTATATTAAAAATCCTAGACTTGGTAACCTCTTCAGGCAGAAGGTTGTTAATCATAACTAGTGAAATGCAACCAATCAAAAATCCATACACTAAGCCGTAAAAAGCATTAATAGGAATTTTAACAAACTTCAAGAAAAGAGTAGAGCTTAATCTATAAGTTTTAATACTCAGCAAATAAATTCCTACAAACTGAATTAGTAAAACTATACCTAAATTGACGTTGCTTAGTTGATTCAAAACAGACCTAACATACATACTTGAAGGTAATACTCCAAGTCTAAATAAAATGATACCTACACTAGAATACAACCAAGTAATTACTAAAAAAAATACACCGCACGAAAGTATAAGGAATGTTAGATGTCGCACAGTTTCTTGCGTAAAGTTCTGTAATTTCTGAATAGTCAAATGATTTTCAGATATTGGCTGAGGTACATCAACAGATTCTAAATACTGCTTTTGTACAATCTCTACCAATTTTTCAGTTAATAGCTCTTGTTTAACTGGGGTGAAGAATGCTATTATGGCGAATATAAACACGCTGCGAAAATTAAGATCATAAAAAAGGCAGCGTTAAAAATACCAAATATAATATAAGCTAAGACTGAAGAAACAAATTTTACCATTCTAAAGTTGGTAGATTTATAATGAAATAAATTAAGCAACTGTTGATCTGACAAGCCTAGCTGAGAGCCTATATCCTGAGCAATATCACTAAAAGCTAATATTTTTTGTGGATTTTTGTTTGATTTAGCATCTAGCCTTGAGTAGAGAGATCTTTCAATATCATTAGCTGTTAACTTATCTTGATGGTTTGAATATACTGAGTAAAGTGCATGAATGTAAGCTGATAAAAGTCTTTTACCGTTAGGGTCAGTTTTAATTGTTTGCTTGTTTACTTTGAATTTAATAGTTTTGGACATACTTGGGCTGTTATTTATTTTTTGCTAGTTGCTGAATGGAGTTATATATGGTGTTAAGTGAAGTCATACCTAAGTCTAAATAACTCTTACCTGATTCGGTAATGAGGTAGTATTTTCTAGGTGGTCCAGAACTACTCTCTTCCCAATTGTAGGAGAGAAGATCTTCTTTCTTTAGCCTGTTTAATAACGGGTACAAGGTGCCTTCGGGTATATCTATTTGGACTTTAGCTAAGGTTTTAATGATTTCACTAGCATATTTCTGCTCATTTTGCAGTGTCAAAAGCACAAACAGATCTAAAAATCCTTTTTTTAATTGAGTGTCTTGGTAGATTTTAGATGAATTCATAACTAAGTATAATGTTATACACAGTACCTAATATAACACTATACTTTTGTCAAGTAAAACTACCTCTTTTTCAAGGTAGCGAAGTAATTAAATACCTAAAGTCAACCGACTTTCAAGAAACAAACGTCAATATTATAATCTAAGGTTAAGGTTAGGTGTTTGTTTTCAAACCCATTAGTCCATGATCGACCCCTAAATACAAAAATATTCTCCTCTAATGACTTGAGAAAAGTGAGGTAAATCTCTATACCATTTAGCTGAATTGGTTTGTTTTCAATCAAAAGCCTAGAAAGCTGATTCTTTTCTAATGAACAGAATCTTAAGGTCTTAGAAGTGCTCATTTTTCATGATAAAATGAAGTCCACGATAGTACTACAATAGTAACAGAAATAAGTCAAAATTAAGCTGAAAAAAGTTTTATTTGCTAATCAGACCCCAATTACCAATATAATTTGAACTTGCAAAAACAAACCTAATTTATCAAAAAGTACTCACGAAACCATTTATCGATCGAACCAGCTCCTAGAAATACTACTAAATTGTGATTATCTAAATGTTCTTTGACTATGTTATACAAGTTATCGTCTAAGTTTACTACTTTGGCTTTATCTGAATGCTTAATCTGAGCAATAATATCTTGTGGGGTTAACACTTTCAGATCTGGATTCTCTCTGGTCAGATATGTTGGCAACCAATAAACCTGATCGGCTAAATCAAAACAAGTTTCATACTTACTTAGCATTGAGTGTTGGCGAATATTTTGATGTGGTTGATAGACTGTGATAATCTTTTTAAAACCTTCTTTTCGCTTAAGCTCAGTAGCCATCTCTAAAGTCGCCTCGATTTCAGAAGTATGGTGAGCATAATCAGAATATAGACCATCCCTAAGTTTTTCCATACGTCTTTGTACTCCTGGGAATTTAGCTACAAGCTGAAATAACTTATCTTTATCTAGATCTAATATTCTACTAAGCACCTGAGTGGCTAAATAAGAATTTTTACGACTCAAACCTCCCGTCAAATCAATCTTATCTATTTCTGCTTTCACCTCTTTAGAATGGGCATCAGGCATAATAGTAGCTACTGTACTAGGTATATCTACCACATCAAATTTCTGATAATCTTCCTGCCACATACAAACCAGTTCTCGAGTCTGACCCAGAAACTGTGCAAAAGTCTGGTTATAATCTTTGAGATCTGTATAGGTATCCGGATGATCAAAGTCCAGACTGGCAATTAAGGAAATATCAGGATTTAACTTTAATAGTTTACGATCGTACTCATCGGCTTCGTAAACAAGATACTCACTTCCCTTTTCATAGCTGCCTGAATTCCCAAAGTTTATATTTGACCCTACTACCCAAGATATTTCTTTTTTTAGCTCTTTAAATAGCCATACTATCATGGCTGTTGTGGTAGTTTTACCATGAGTTCCAGATACTGCTATTAGCTTAAGACCTTTATCTTTAACAATAAAATTGATTAGCTCATTTTGTTTGGTGATTTGAACGTTATTTTTGAGGCAAAACTGGTATTCAGGATTACTCTCTCTCACTGCTGGAGTATGCACAAACCAATCTATCATTCTAACTCTATGCTGAGTATCTAAATTCTGAAAATTCTGGCTAAAAAAAATCGTGGCACCGCGCTGTAATAATTGCGTGGTATTTTCGTTAGATTCTAAATCACTACCGCTGACTTTGTAGCCAAGGTCTAGGCATAAGTTTGCCATAGCTGCCAGACCACTACCACCTATTCCTGAAAAATATACATGCATAAACAAAATTAATTCTCATTTAAAATACTTACATTAGCTCCTAGACTATTTAATCTAGAGGCTATATCTTCATACCCCCTCTTGATCGAATACACATTCCGAAGGATTGAAGTACCTTTAGCTGCTAGCATACCAATCAACACAATCACTGCTGGTCTCAGTGCTGGAGGGCACACTATCTGAGCAGCCTTAAGCTCTGTAGCACCTTCAATGAATACTCTGTGAGGATCGGCAATATTTATTTTACCACCTAATCTCCTCATTTCCAAAAAATAAATAGCTCTTACTTCATAGACCCAGTCGTGGATTAGTGTAACACCTTTGGCTTGAGTAGCAACTGGAACAAAGAAGGGTAGATTATCAATATTTATATCTGGGTAAGGACCGCAAGTAATTTTATCGTCTAAAGCCTTTAGACTAGAAGGAAAAGTAGTTATGTCTACTAATTTGGTATGATTATTCTGAGATAAGTATTTTTTACTAAGTTTGAATTTAAGACCCATTTTCTCTAGTTTCAACAGCTCTAGTTCCAAAAAATCAATAGGACAAGAACGAATAGTGATACTTGAATTGGTTGTAACAGCGCTACTCAAGAACATCATACTTTCTATAGGATCTTCGCTATTGTAATGTTCAACATTCATATCTATTTCCCTAACTCCATGTATAGTTAGTGTAGAAGTACCTACTCCATCGATCCTAACGCCCAGCTTTTGCAGAAAAAAACAGACGTCTTGAACCATATAATTTGACGAAGCGAACTTAATCACAGTTTTGCCGGGTATTCTAGCTGCAGCCAAAAGTAAATTCTCAGTCGGAGTATCTCCAGCTTCAAACATCACAATCTCAGTAGGTTTTAATTTTCCCACTTTTATAATATAACTATTTTCGGTAACTTTTATTTTTACACCCATTTTCTCAAGTCCATAAAGATGAGTACTAATGCTTCTTTTACCTAAAGTACATCCAGCTGAATGAGGCAAAGAAAACGATTTGAAAAAATGTATCAGGGAACCTAAAAACATTATAATAGTCCTAGTCTTAGAAGCAGAGTTTTGGTCTATATTATCTAAATTAAAATCTTTTGGCGGCTGTATTCTCAAGCTTCTAGTATCAATCCAGTCGACCTTAATTCCAATACTACTCATTACTTCAAGTATCCGACCTACCTCTTCAATTCTCGGAATGCCATGCAGAATAGTTTGACCTTTATTCAGAAGACTGGCACAGAGCAAACCCATCGCTCCATTTTTTGAAGTATTAGTAGTTATTTCTCCAGAAAGCTTGCTACCACCCTCGACCTTAAAATCAATAGAGTGATTTTTTTGCTGATTTTGCGTAGTATTCACTGGAATTACAGGTGAGCTTTAAAAAAGTTCTTCAAATTATATCTTAAATGAGATAAATGTCAATCAAATTGACAACAAGTTAGAGCTAGATCAGACTATTACTTATTAAATATATTCTTGATGCTACTAAATTCCTATAACACCCGCAGTAAAATTATCAAAAGATTAATTTTTTGGTCAGTAGTTATTGGTGGTATATTTGCTTTACTGTTTGCTCAAACCGTTGCTTCTGCTCAGCCAGCCGACCCCTGTGAAGTTTTGGGTGGTTGTATTGGAAATATTGAAGAATTTGATAATAATGATAGTAGTGCTAATAATATCGTAAACTTTGTACTAACTATTGTGCGCTTCTTGATATTTATTGGAGCTGCTATCGCAGTGGCTTTTATTGTAGTTGGCGGTTATTATATGATTACTAGCAACGGTAACCCAGAACAGTACAAAAAAGGTCTGAATACCTTACTCTATGCTGTGATTGGGCTTATAGTCTCAATCATATCTGTAACTATAGTTGCTTTAGTGGGTAGTTTAGTGACTAACTTGAACCTAGATATTTAGGCTAATAAGCTTGACAAACTACTTTAAGTGGTAGATTAATTCTTGTGAATTGGAGAGGTGGCTGAGTGGTCGAAAGTACCTCACTGCTAACGAGGCGTACGCAAGTACCGTGGGTTCGAATCCCACCCTCTCCGCCAGAGAATACAAGATAATTTGCGATCATTGATCATATAGAAAAAATGAAAATTAAAGATCTTCACCCTTCTGATAGACCCCGTGAAAAATTAATCAAACTAGGTTCTAAAAGACTAACCAATAAAGAACTTTTAGCTATTATAATAAATATCGGTAGCAAAGGTAAGAATGCCCTAGAATTAGCTTTTGAAATACTACAAGACTTAAGTTTACCTGAATTTTTTGAGATTGACTATGAGAACTTAGTAAAACTACCTGGAATCAATCAAGCCAAAGCCTGCCAGATCATTGCTATTAAAGAACTAATTGAGCGTAACCAAAAAACAGACAACTCAGCTATCCAAATTCAAGAATCCAAGATTGCAGCAATATATTTTGAAGACCTTAGACAATCAAAAAAAGAAAGAGTAATGGTACTGTACCTTAATGTCCACAATGAGGTCATATGGAAAGAAACTATTACAATCGGTACTGTGGAAACTACCTTAATACATCCTAGAGACATTTTTGAGCCAGCAGTAAGATATCTAGCTAGTGGAATAGTAATAGCCCATAATCATCCAGGGGGTGACATTAGCCCGTCAGAGGCAGACATCAAAACTACCGAGCAAATAGTTCAGGCTGGCAAAATACTAGGCATAGAGGTCCTTGATCACCTAATTATAACAAAGAAAGGGTACTTTAGTTTCAAGGATGAAATGATGCTTTAAATTGACAATAATCGGCACCTAATCAACTATATATCTATATTAGTAGTTTTTAATTTATTATTAGTAGGTATGGATAAATATTTTCACGATTCAAGGAGGAGAGGTTATTTTGATTTTGGTTGGCTTAGAACCAATCATTCATTTAGTTTTGGAAGTTACAAAGATGAAGAGAGAATGGGCTTTGGTACTTTGAGAGTTTTAAACGATGATAAAATACAAGGCGGAGCTGGGTTTGATACTCACCTTCACGAAAATATGGAAATTATCACTATACCTCTAAGAGGAGCTTTGGAGCACAAAGATAGCACCGGGGCAAGTGGTGTAATCCACCCAGATGAAGTACAAGTAATGTCAGCAGGAAGTGGAATTTTCCACTCTGAATCTAATCACCTGCCCGACGAACAAACCGATATTATACAGATATGGATTAATTCTGATAAACAGAATATTCAACCAAGGTACGACCAAAAAAAATTTGACACCGAGAATAATCCTAACTACTTTATGACAGTCGTAGCAGGGACTGCTGAAGATTTTTCTGGACCTCATAAGCCTCTGTGGATAAACCAGAATGCCTACATCTCTTTATGCAATCTAGAAGGTGGAATCGAGTTAGGTTATAACGTATATGATAAGAGTAATGGAGTTTTCTTTTTCTTAATTGATGGTTATGTGAATGTAGATGGGGATAATCTCAGCAAAAGAGACTCTCTCGAATTCACCGAGATAGATAGGGACACTATCTTTGCTAGATCAGTAGAAGATTCTTATTTGATGGTAATTGAAGTACCAATGAAGTAGAAGTTTGATTTTTAATAGTCATTTACATATTTATAGAAATCTGCTATAGAATACTTAGGTTAGCAATCCAGTTAGCTTTAAAGCATTGAGGAGATTCGAGTAATGACCAGCCTAGAAATTTACAATAAAATTTCTCAGACTGTAAAAAAAGAACGAGATGAAGGTAAAGACTGCGTTTTGCTTATTCTTGACCGATATGCACTTGTTCAGATACCCCAAGACAGTATCGTAAAAGAAGAAAGTGAAACCAATGACAATCTTCACTGTAAGGGAAGTATAGTACTTCAAAACGGGATTGAAATTAATTTTGAGTGCCAGAAGATCGGCGGTAGAGAAATCACATTTCTCAAAGACTTAACTAGACAACGGTTTAGAGCTAATTTTGGCACCTGGGGCACCTTCGATTCGGAGAGAAACCTGATACCGTAATTCTTTTGCGTTTTATTTAAGATCACCAAATCTCTACTAACTATAGACAGTTATTTACTTAGCTGTCTTTTTTTGTGACCTATAAATAAAGAATCAGGACTTGGGTTACTAATTTTTTAAAATCTCAAATCTTTAACTTTAGCGAATTATTTCAATGCTGTACTCTTGATTTAAATTAACCTAAGCTTTATCCGCAGTCACAACTACACAATCAAGATTTTTGCCCAATACTAGACAAGCCCTATCTCCCAAAGAAAGTCCAAACTTACTAGTATAACCAAATAAAGCTCCAATTTGATAAGCATCCTCATGAGCAAATTCTTCAAAGCTAATTCCTAGATGCTCTAAAGTTTCTTGAGCTTCATCTAAATCAAAATTTTTCCTATTACACCAAGAATAAAATTCAGCCAAATTCACTGATGACATATAAATTGTACCTTCAAAATATGTTTTGACCTTTTCCCAACCTTTTTCTTTAGCAAGTAGGCATATCAAAGCTGATGTATCTACCACATAATTCATAAACTATTTACTCATTTTCTTTTTTTACCTCCTCATTTTTAAACTTTAAAAAGTCACTTAACATACTCTTTGAGGGGCTCAGCTTTTTTTTCATGAATTCAAATTTATTAATAGCCATATCAATTTTTGCTGATTTTGATGACAAGTCTAAACTAGAGCCTTTCTCATTTATAACTAGCTTGGTACCTGGAATCCAGTTTCTAGATTTTCGAATCTTCGAAGGTATAAGTATTCTGCCGTTGCGATCAATTTCTACTGTTATATTCATACAATATGGTTATATGATATAATATGGTAAATTTCTAATTATGTCAAAATCTTAATTTAACCATAAAACATAATTCAAACAACTAGTTGAACTTAGTTTGGAATAAAAAATATCATATAATATCTTTAACTTTGACATTCTATTCTAATTCAATAAAAAACTTCTAGTATATGACAAAAATTAGAATTCGCAAAACAGGTCAAAAAGTACCTAAAGTCAGCACCGTCATACCAATTAAAGAAAAACGACAGGTTAGTAATTCAGCAAGCTAAAAATAGAGTTTCTAAAAACTTTGGAATTCTTAAAAAGTTCATTCCTGATAAGAAGCTAGGTTTGAATGATGATGAGCTAAATAAAGCTATAGAGCAATCCAAAGTAGCATCTTTTTTACCAACTACTCCCCAGAGACATAAACATCTCTAGATTTACTACCATTTGCCGGACCTACGACTCCCGCATCTTCTAGCTGCTGCATAATCTTAGCTGCCTTGGGATAGCCTATACCCATCATCTGTTGTAAGAAGCTAGTCGAGGCTTTTTGATACTGGATTACTAAATCTTTAGCGTCATCAAAAGCATTATCTTTATTTTCACTCCGACTACCACCTGACGACATTCCAGGGATACTAATCTTAGTTTTCTGTACTTCTGTCACCCCAGCGTCGAAATTGCTATGCATTTCTGTTTTTGCAGCTTGATCTTTCAAGAATTGTACGCACTTTCTAACTTCATTTTCTTCTACTAAAGGTCCTTGAAAACGTACTGGCTGCATATTACTCGGCGACATGAATAAGCCATCTCCCTGCCCTAATAGTTTTTCGGCTCCAGCTGTATCTAATATTACCCTACTATCTACCTGAGAAGCCACAGCAAAGGCGATTCTAGTCGGTACATTAGCTTTAATCAAACCAGTAACTACATGAATATCCGGTCTCTGCGTGCCTAAAACCATATGGATACCTACAGCTCTAGACATTTGGGTCAGTCTGACAATAATTGGTTCAACTTCTGATTTAGCTAACATCATTAGGTCCCCAAGCTCATCAATCACAAATACCATATAAGGTATAGGCTGGGCTTCGGGTAAATTAGCAGTCTGAGCAAACTCATTATAATCTTTGATATTTCTTTTTCCGTGTTCTTCTAGTAGTTTGTACCTTCTATCCATTTCTAGCACAGTCCATTTCAAAGCATTAATAGCTTTTTCAGCTTCTGTAATAACGTTAGAGACTAGGTGTGGAGTACCTTCGTATAGTTTTAGCTCTACTCTCTTCATGTCCACCAGAATTAGTTGTAAGTCTAAAGGAGTATATCTATACAAAAGACTCAATAACATGGAGTTAATCCAGATAGATTTACCTGAACCAGTTGCTCCAGCTACCAGTAAATGTGGCATTTTGGCTAAAGAATATACTAGATTACGACCGGCAACGTCTTTACCTATCACAACCGGCAAGTCACCACTAAACTGGTTAAAACTATGTGACTGAATCAAATCCTTTAGCCAGACAGGTGACTTTACTTTATTAGGTATCTGCACCCCAACTAGACTTTGACCTGCTACCGGAGATTCCAAACGCAAACTATTTACAGCTAAAGCTAGAGCTAAGTCTCTTTGCAAACTGTCAATTGCGGACAATTTGACTCCATTATTTGGCTTAAAAGTATACTGAGTTACTGTAGGCCCAGTAACGGTATCTGCCATATCTACTTTGATACCAAAATGAGACAAAGTCTCTTGAATTGTGTTTTTGTTACCTTCGACATCACCTGCTTCCACCCTGTTCTTACCTGCATGCAATATGTCATAAGGTGGAAACTTCCAACGAAAGCCGTTATATATAGCTTTAGGAGGTTGTTCTGTAGTCTTAAAACTACTATCAGGCTTGATTAGTTTGGGTAATTTATCAGTAATTTTAGCTTTGGGTTTAGTTTTTTCTAAAACATCATTAAAACTATTCAATTTACGATAATATTCATCATTAGTTGGGTTGGCTGACTTTGGTTGACCATTCCAAATCTCAAAAACATCAGGCACCAAATCCCAGAATTTACTTGGATGTCTAAATGAAGACTGTAAATTCTCACAAAACTGCACGAAGGTAAGCTGGGATATCAAAAAGAAGCCTATCATGGCAAAACATAAGAATATAAAGCCTCCTCCAATTGAGCCAAGAGAACCGAAAGCCCAAGGATACAATGTAAAACCCCAGATACCCCCTCCATACTGAGCTCTACCAAGATCTTTTATGTTGTTTAATATGCTTAACCAACCTACTAAAGCTGAAAACATAAAAATAAACCCCCAAGTCATTCTTGTATTTATTTCTCCAATGAGTTTATTATTTTTCTGAACTCTATATAGGACAACAGCCGCAAAAATAAAACCTAAAGGAAGTATTATAGCCGCCCTACCCACTAACAAATGCATAATTTCAGAGACTAGAGCGCCAAAAGTTCCAGCTAGCCTAAGAATAGACAAATATGACAATATTCCAGCCGCTAAAAAACCTATAATAGCTATGCTCAACTTTGTATTAACGTCCAATTGTGGTGCAATTTTAGGTACAACTTTCGCAATTTTAGCCATGTTACTAACTAGTAGTAACAATTTACAAAAATTTGTAAAATCTACTTTTTGTACGAAATCATAGAATTGTGATTAAATTTGTTCAATTATGTCTTTAGATAACTACCGGCATACAATTATAACTAAACCTGTATATAGAAACGGAAAATATAATGGTGAAAAACATGTGGAACTGAGACTATATAAAAGCGATGGAGTGGGAGTTTTGAACCGCGATGGTAAAAGAGTATATCTTCCCCCAAAGTACTATGCATTAAGATTATGTTTATTCAAAAACAGATACCCCCAGTATGGGGACTGCTATAAAGTTGAACCTGTAGATATACCCAAAGAAGCATTTGTACTGGAAGAACATGGTTCTAGCACTCTATCAATTGTAATTGTTTCACTAAGCTGCCTATTAATACGTGCAACTCTCGTCGAAACTACAGACAGCTAGTTTACTTTATATAAATACAATATCAAATTTACAATCTGATCATATAAAGTAAAGTATTTTCAGTATTTAAATTGGTAAATGTAATTTACTCTAACCTAAACTTGGACTCAAATACTTCTGGAGATTGAGGGTCGTAGGCATACTCATTATTATACTCAATATAGCTGCTTGAAGTTTGAAAATCTTTAGGTACTTCAAAAGTAAGCACATGCGAAATACTTACCTGAGGATTAATGGAAGAAAAATCGTACTCTACAGAATATGGATATAGCTCATCGTCTTCTAAGTCAAATGAGTAAATATTCTCGAGGCTAGTTGTAGAATCATATTTAACACCCTCTTCGTTTACAAGTTGAAAAGAAAAATAGTCGGTAAAATCAACCGCCTCATTAGATAGATTCGTGAATAAAAAACTTGTTCTTACTAATTTGTTATTTGGATTTACCGGTTTAAGCTCGATTATCTCATCGGGAAAAAATTCATCAGGTTTAGTAAAGCTTTCTTGTACAGCTACATTATAAATTGACATTTCTATAGCATTTAAGCGTTGCTTGGTGCCGAATGCGATATCGTACTCTACTGTATTAACATCGAGAGGTTCTGAAAGTCCAAACTTTGAATAATCAAAAAATAACTTAGTAAGTTTCCAACCACTATCCTCCTTAGTAATGTAGGCGGTTATCGGTACTGAGTATTTATCATCTGGTAAAGCAGGAGATGCTATGCTTGTTTCAAAAAAATATTTATTATCTTCGCGTTTGAGTTTACCACTAAAAGCTTCACCAAGATTATTAGCAAGCTTGCTAAGATCAAGCTCTCTCTTCATACCCTCAATAAATTCTTGGTCTATACGAGGGTCTGCAGCTTCTAGCACAGTTTCTTTGAAATTATCTATGATTTGATCTGAGTCTGAATACTCTTGGAATAACTCTAAGTCTTCATTAATAATAGCTTGAGATATTTGATAATAAGTATGATTCGGTGAATTGACCCACCAGGCACCTATAGCCCCAAAAATACCTATTATAATTACGAAACCTACTAGGCTCATTATAAGTAATTTATTTTTTCTTTTTATTTTTGGAAACTCTTTCCCTTCAGCGATCTTTTTTGACATATTTTTGTTTTAATATTTAATGCGAGAATAGTATATTTTACTTAAAACATTTTGTACATACAATTACTAATTGACAAAACCCTTAATTGGGGTAACTAATTGGATTAGTAGCTAGTACTAGCTACATTTGACACATTGTGCAAAAGACTTGATTATGTTGGTCGTAGCTCAGTTGGTAGAGTCTCAGTTTGTGGAACTGATTGTCGCGGGTTCGAGCCCCGTCGGCCAACCCATATCTTATACAGTCGGGCCCTTAGTTTAGCGGTAAAATATCTCCTTTGCACGGAGGGGTGAAGGGTTCAATTCCCTTAGGGTCCACCATAAAAATTTCATACTCCCTTGGTGGAGAATTTTTGTTTTGACATCATAACTTTTATTTTTAAAGCTTTATCTGAATTTATTGAAAGTTATATGAACATGTTCAAACCAGTAAAAGCTAGCAACGTTCAAGAATATCTAGACTCAGTACCTGAACCAAGAAAAGAAATTATAAACTTTATCCATGATTTTATTCAGAAATCTGTACCCAAACTTGAGCCTTGGTTAGCCTATAATATGCTAGGGTACGGCAAGTTTGATTACATAAACTACAAAAAAGAAAATATTAAGTGGCCTGTAATTGCCCTGGCCAACCAGAAGAGTTACGTGAGCGTATATGTATGCTCTCTTGAAGATAATCAGTACCTATCAGAAATATACAAAGATCAGTTGGGTAAAGTAAGTGTAGGCAAAAGCTGTATTAGATTCAAAAAACTTGAAGATATGAATTTACCAATACTCCAAGAAGTGCTAGAAAAAGCTGCCCAGAAGCCTGGATTAGTGAGTGCAGCTATGAAATAGTTACTGCTTGAATTACTTGAGTATCCTGCTTAATCTTTTTTCCTCCATCATCGTATTTTTTTAACGGACTAGTTGGATTTAAGTGGTGCCTGACTATGTTTGTAATATAATCAATCCTGCGCTGAGGAAAATTTAGATAACTACAAATCCTGACTGCCATTTCACTACCAAGTAATTCATGACATCTATACCCTGAATTACCGTTAGCTTTCTCTACTCTAGTAAAAGGCTTGGCAATATCGTGTAAGAGAGCAGACCAGCGTAAGTCTAGCTGCCCTTGAGGAACAGCCTCAATTACATTCAGAGTATGCTCCCATAGGGTAAAATCATGGAAAGGAGTATTTTGATCGTAGTTTTTCTGCAAACTAAGCTCCGGAATCAATACACCCAATAATCCGCTGTCCATTAATAAATTCAAGCCATTTCTAACATGCTTACTTAGAATAATTTTATCAAGCTCTGATAGAATCTTAACTTTTGGCAAACTTAAAATATTAAACTTATCAGCACATATAGTTGACCAAACTTCCAGACTAATCGGAATTTGATTTTCTATACTTAATCTTATAATTTTTAGTTGATTTTCCATTTGATCATATTACGTTTAGTTAATCACAGCCAATTTCACTTGACTTGGCAAATAAAAAATACCCTCAACATTGCTGGAGGGTAATAATCATAGATCGAAATTCTTAATCAGTGTTAAATTTAATTTTTAGATTTTTTCTCATCTCTATTCTGATTGCTGTTATTTGATCTGGGTCCAGATTGCCTTTGTCAATATATTCATATTCACCAAAGTCAAGCACTTGCCTTATATTGTTTACTTTCAGAATACGCCTACCAGAGTCTTCGTAAGCAAGCTTTCTAAAGTTTTTACTCAAAGTATTATCTTTATTCAGTAGATATTCTTTCAGCTTATCACATAACATGCTGTAAGAACCACTGCTCTTCTCAAAATCATCATAAACGCAAGGATCGAGTTGATCGCTGCTTTTCTGCTCAGATATAGCTTTTTCTTCTTTTTCTAAAATATCTTCAGAAAACTGATACCCTTCAATAGGTTGATTGTTATAAGATTCTTCGAGACTTTCTTGCTTTAATTCAGTATTTCCAGAACAGCTAGAAACTAAAACTACTGACGCTAAGAGAACAACTAAACTAGACTTCATGAGAAAGAGAAGAGTAGTGAAAAACAAATCTACCCTCGAATTAAATTCAGACACGACACAAACAAAACTGTCAAAATTACCTTTTTCGTATTTTCTCAAAAAATTTTACAAAGGCTAAGGTTTGTGTATTAATGATTATCAGTTATTTTTAAACAAATGCTTTAGTTTAATGCCAAACAACACAACTCAAAAACCTGAAATCATATACTTTTATGACGCTTTATGTGGCTGGTGCTATGGTTTTTCAACAGTAATTAGTAAGTTACATGAAAAATACAAGTCAGAAATAGATTTTCAAGTAGTTTCCGGAGGCATGATTTTGGGTAATCGTATTGGCCCTATTGGAGAAGCAGCTCCTTACATTAAGTGGGCTTATAAAGAGGTAGAAGAAAAAACAGGTATCAAGTTCGGAAGAAACTTCTTGGAGGTATTGAATAATGGTAATACTATTTTTACTTCGTTACCAGCAGCTATGGCAATGTCAGTGTTCAAAGAATTAGATCAACAAAACCAGATTCCATTTAGCCAAGCAATTCAAAAGACTATTTATTATGAGGGAAAAGACCCAGCAAATCTGCAAACTTTCATTGACCTAGTTAGTGAATTCAATATCGATAAGCAAAAATTCACAGCTAAAATTAACTCTCAGAAAGCTATTGACTTAGCTCATATCGACTTTTCACTTACTCAATCACTTAGCGTAAACGGTTTTCCAACAATTGTGTTAAATTATAATAATCAACAACAGATTATTGCCAGAGGATATGTAGCTTATCCTGTTTTAGATCAGATTATTAGCAATTTAAAATTATAAAAACCTAGAAAATAGCTTGAGATAAGTCAATAATTCTAGGTACAAAATTACAAAGATTTTGGCGAGGAGGTTTTGAATGAGCAGCCCTCGCGAAAAACAAAGAATTTAAAAATTAATTTCCGTCAAGTTTTAGTCAAAATAATAAAGTATTTGAAATCTCCTAGGCACATCTGTATATTTGTGCAATAATATACATGTAATTTACAGCTGGAGCTGAAATGCTGCTGCCGAGTTTATTTTTCGATGATACTCCAGAACAATTTCATAGTAATGAGATTAGCCACATTCACAACCCAAAAACTCTTGAGGAAAAAGATAAATTCGCCGATTTGGCTAAATTAGCTAAAGAATTTGCAAAAGTATCTGAAGAATGGGAAGGGTTTGCCGAAGAATCTGACATTGAGTTCGATGAAATCAGTGTATTTAAGCTTATAAGAGAAAAAACCTTTAGAAACAATGAAGAAGCTCTTTATAAGAGTAAACAATACCTGCTTGTTCTCATACAGCCGAATTATATGTTTATATATTCTAGGATGGGAATAAGATATACCTATATGACTATAGGAGTCTACGGTTATATCTTAAAAATCTGCTCTAAGGACGCACTTGTGCAGTGCAGTTCAGATAATGATGAAAGTATGATTCTTTTAAAGAGATTTCTAAGTACTATCATTAACGTCCAGTGTTGGTATATGTAAATTATAATCTACCTTCCAGAAATGTTGAAGGTAGTTTTTGTTCTACCTCTGAATTTACTATATTAAGTAAAGTCTTCTAAAAAATTCCTACTTTCCTACTTTCCTCTTCACAATTTCTTCGACTTTTTTGTCTTCCCAATCTTTAAAGACTGAAGATCCAAGTGTGTATAATTCAATTGCTTGCAAACCTATGGCGATACCCCAACCGAATAATACCCAGTATGACCAATCCCATGACCCATCTGGAACAACATCAATTAATAACAAAAAAATGTTTACTAGTGTATAGATGCCAAGATGATAATAGAAATCTTTAATTTTATTTACTTCTCTTCTAGCTTGTTCATAAGCTTCTGCTTTTGAGATAGATGATTTTTCAGACATATTAAGATCAATAATATTACTATATTACAAGTATGATCAAAAATTATAGTTTTATCAAACTCAGATTGAATCTACAATATAAATTGACAATTTAATCCAAAAAAAACTAGGATCAATTATTAAATATTCTACTTCATGCCATTAGGAAAGTCTTTGGGAAATATACTTGATGATTACTTTGGTGATCAGGCTCTTGAGATGAGTTTGAATACCAATAGTAAAACCCAGTCGATAACGACAAACATACCTATTTCTGAAGTACAAATAGGCTCGCACCAAACAAGAAGTCAATTTGATTTTGAGAAAATACAAAGCCTCGCTCAGAACATTAAAGAAAATGGATTGATTCACCCAGTAATGGTAATCTCAAGACCCAACGCAACTCCTGGTTCGAAAGAATATATTCTCTTATCAGGTGAAAGGCGCCTACGAGCCTGTAAACTACTTGGTTGGAAAGAAATATTGGCTATTGTAAAACCAAGTCAAAGTCTGTCTAACCAACAGCAAGCAATGATTAGTGCAATGGAGAATCTTCAAAGAGAAGACTTAAGTGCTATCGAACTTTCAAACACATTCCTAATGCTCATTAAGACACAAAATATATCTGAATCTAGATTAGCAGAAATACTTGGTCATACTACACAATATGTAAAAAATTATTTAAGACTACAGACCCTTGGTAAAGCGGTTAAACAAGCTCTCCTTAATAGAACAATTGGTGAAGGACAGGCAAGACACCTTGTAGGTCTTGATGAACTCGCTCAAGAAGCCTTCCTAGAAGAAATAATTAGTAAAAATTTAACAGTAAAAGAGGTTATAAGGTTGCTGAATAAACCATCGCGAAAAGCACCGTTAGTCGAAATTAAGTCAAAAATACACAATCTCAATAGTGATATTTTGAACCAAGCTAACCGACTTGCAGAAAAATTTCCTAACGCCAAATTGAAATGTACTGGTGACGGATCTAAAGGTAGGATATTAATAACTTGGTCAGAAAACTAAATCTGTATTAGCTTTTCCTTTAAAATTTTTCAAAATGTCTATAATTAGTTGCGTTTATATATTCAAGGCTTAGTTGTTTTGAGTTTCTGCAAGTTCCTTTTTGATTGCCTTTGTAACCTTTAGTATGAATAAATTTAAAGTTTACAACATTGATTATGTTAAATATAATGAGAATGTACAGGTAAGAGAGCGTTTAAACGAACAACAAATATGAACTCTGAAATCAACAAAAAGCTTACAGAACAAACAGAATCAGCTAATACAAACAAAAAAAATAATTTAAAAAGCTTAGAAATAAAGCAAAACTTAACTTTTGGACTACTTTTAATTGGTCTATTGGTGGCTGGCTTCAGTATTGGAGCTGTTATGAATCTACTAGACCACCCTCAGAAGGAGAATACTATCTATACTAGAAAGGCTGAAGCCTCAGAAGTAAATGAAATGAACAAGTAAGTCTCAAAATTTGACTACAGCAAACCTACCTTGGAGTATCTTCAAGGCTATTCCTGCTGAAGCTGTCTCTGCGTCTTGCTTAGACCTCCCAGATGCTTGACCTAGTAGTTCACCACCTATCCACACTCCCACAGTAAAGACTTTTTCATGATCCCTACCCTGACTGGAAATGACTCTGTACTGTGGTGTGTAGTGAGTATGTTTCTGACTAAATTCTTGTAGTAAGGTTTTATGATCCTTATAGCTTTGGGTGGTCAATATATCTTCTAGTCTAGACAATATGTGTGTATTCACAAAAGCAACACTAGGTTCCATACCTCCATCAAGATATATAGCACCTATTACCGCTTCAACTCCATCAGCTACTATAGTTAACCTGGCTTTACCTAATTCCTCTTTTTCGCCTTTGCTTAGAAGAATTTCTTGATCTAGACCTAGAGAGTTACCTACTTCGCCGATAAGTTTATAGTTTACTAGAGCAGCTCTAACTGCCGTCATCAGACCCTCGCTCTGAGAGTAATTAACGTATAAATGCTCTGTTACAACTAACTCCAGCACTGCATCCCCCAAAAACTCCAACCTTTCATTGTGCTCATTAATGGTAACGTCTTTATCTTTTTCATTGAGGTAAGATCTATGAACAAGCGCTTGTTTGAGAAGTGCCACATTCCTAAAATTATAGCGAATATCTTGTTGTACTTTATCGAGATTCATAACCAAAATCTGTGCAAAAATGAACATCATGTCAATCTTGACAAAAAAGGATTCATTAACGATTATCTTTCTAATTAAAGTCTTTTACATCGCCTAGAAGCATATAAAGTATGATCCAAAATTACGAAATTTATATTATTTTTAATCCAGAGTTATCAACAGATCAAGTCAATCAAAAGCAAGATTTGGTAGTAGATCTGCTAAAATCTAATCTTCAAGCAGAAAATATTAGTGAGAAAGCTGAAGGTTTGAAGAAAATGGCTTACCCGATTAGCAAGCATAGAACCGGATTCTATCTACTTATCACCTTTGATTCTGATATTAGTTTGGTTAAAAATATATCAACTATAGAAAAAAAGTTGAATTTGGACGAAAGTATTCTTAGATATATCATCGTAAATCAAACTGAGTTCTTGAAGCAGGTAGCTAAAGAAAATAGATCAGATTCGGAAATTAGCAATCACAGAGAACTAAATAAAGGTAAAAATACTAAAAAGAAATGTATCTCCAAGTACCTTGGTTTAAGAGTTATTGATTATAAAGATGTTAACTATTTAAATCAGTTTACCTCCCCCTATGCTAAAATTTTTACTCGCACTAGGACTGGCACTAGCAGTAAATTTCAGCGAAAAATTAACAAAGCAATAAAAAGAGCAAGGCACATGGCTTTGATGCCGTTTACTCCTATACATAACAGCTAAGACCATTAAAAAACAGAGTACGTTATTTAATTCTGTGTCCATTCTGATAAACTAGCGCAAATATGTTTGACCTCATGAGTGTTGACTGGGGAGAGTCTAGGTTTGGTCTAGCTTTTGGATCTCTTGCAAGCAGCTTGATTATTCCAGCTAATTTTGAATGTTTTACGATAAATATCCTAGAAATTATCAGTCAAGAAGTACTCAAAAGGCAAATTAAACTAATTATTATAGGTTACCCTACAAACTTTAGAGGTGGCAAAACAAGCGTATCTAAGATGATTGATGATTTCATCTTTACACTAAAAGAGTCACACCCAGATATAGATATAGAAACTATAAACGAAAGGTGTAGTACCAAAGAGGCAAATAAAATACTAACAAAAAATAGTGATAAGCACAAAATCAATCACCAAGCAGCAGCTAAGATTCTAGAATATTATTTTTACAAAAGAGATATTAAGTAGTCTCTAAAGCCTCCTTCAAAATACTCCAAATTACTGTTTTTTGAGAATGAGATAACTCAAAAGGAAGTTTTGACACCATTGACCTTAAAAATTCAATATCAATTTGACCACTTTTTGCTAAAGCATTCTGACTTCTGATATCTAGATATTTAAGCAATACCAAACGCAAATATACCTTAAAAGCAACCCACTTTTGAAGAGTAGAATTGTATATTTCCTGACTGATTGGTTTGTGAATTGAAGAAAGATCTAAACTTTGGGGTAAAATAGAGTCGATAGGAACTAGACCAGATAAATCCAGCTTATAATCGTTTAACTCCAGCCGTCTATGTAAGTTATGGAAATTATTATCTTTAAGCTCAGCAACTTTTCTGTACTTGGGCACTAGATAATCTCTTAATTTTGCTTGACCAAGAACTAATATATTTTGATCTACTAGAGGCTGTTTTAGAATAGCAAATTTATCTACTACCCATAAGCCTGAAGAGTTGTATACAAGGAGTAGCTGATAACTGTTTCCGATTTGCAGATTTTTGAGTACATAAGGAGCTACCTTAAATAAATAGCACCTCATGTCAGTCTGCCCAGAAAAATCTAAAACTAAAAAACGTTGTTTTCCTGAGCGATGAGAGATAGACTTTAATAGCCCATTAAAAAGATATATTTGTTCCTTTGATTCCAAGTTACGAAAATTAGTTAATGGCGTAACTTTTACTAAACTGTAAGGAAAATAGGTTATAAAACTATAAACATCAAAGAATTTAGCTGAATTCAATCTTTTTATTTGTAGGACTGTAAATTTACTTCTTAGATCCTTATTGGACATAGACCAAGCTTGACAAAAGGGATATAACATACTTAAATCACTATAGCATATTTAGGCAAATTCTGGCGCTATCATCTATCGGTTAGGATTCAGGATTTTCATTCCTGCCAGAGGGGTTCGACTCCCCTTAGCGCTGCCACAACACACATAAATATATAAATCTAACCCTTGCGGGTAATTTTTTATGCACAGACAACCACTTATCCAAGATATACTAAGTTTCATTAGACAACCGAAAGCAAACTCAGAAAATGCAAATATCACCACTCTTAGCAAAGCAAAGCTAGTAATGAGAGTCACCTGCTTAGCTATTTTTCTAGTTTTTGTTATAGGCCTCATTACTGATAACTTAGTCAAAATCTCAGGTTATTCCCAAGAAGATAATAACATTATTATCGACTACTTGTCATCCACGTCTGCTTGGGAAGTTATCTTGATTATAGTTATTTTGGGACCAATTTTGGAAGAACTGGCTTTTAGGTTATACTTAAAACCTTACAAAAGATCTTTCTTGATTGGAATTTACTTTTATTTGCTACTGCTGATAAGTACTTTATTCAGTTATACTGAATCTTTAACCAATGCTTATTACTTAATTGGCTCTGTAATTTTCGCCACACTTATCATCATTGGTAGTTTCATTTTTATAAAGAAAGTTTGGATAGAAAAAGTAATCGAGAAGTATTTTAGATTTCTAGTATATCTTAGCACAATTACTTTTGGTCTTATTCACATTACTAATTACGAAAACCTAAACCAGTACTGGTGGCTTAGTCTGCTACTAGTTCTACCTCAGCTTATTGTAGGTGCAGTATTACCTTACGTAAGAGTTAGGTTAGGTTTTATTTGGTCTATTCTTACCCACAGCCTATATAATGCGATTTTAGTTATAGTGCCTTTAGGTCTGTTAGCTGGACCTGGTGAAGTAAGTCAATTAATCTCAACAACAGAAAACGAATCAGAATTATTATCAAAATTTAGCTTACTTGAAAGCAGTTACGTCATTTTTCTATCTTTTTTAGCTATAAGTATTTTTTTAGTAATAACTATTATTAGTATACAGCTAATCAGTGAATATAACCGCTATCGAAAAAATAATAAACAGATTAAGATCGACTAGAAGTAATCATTTCGATATCTTGAGCTAGTTTAAATATTTTATCTTCACCAAGCTCAGATCCTATAATTTGGCATCCTGTAGGCAATTTTATCACATTTGAAGTCGCACTGTCTATTTCTGTAGCGTGAACGACAGTTTTTCCATCCTCAGCTATATCAGTCTCTACGCTTTTTATATCGACTATATCTTTCTCACCGTCTACAACTTCAAACATACCTAGTGGTACTGACAGACCAGGAATGCGCACTGTATTGATACCACATGTAAATACATCTGATAAGTACATCTTCAAAGGGTCATCAGACTTTTCACCCAATTTGAAAGGAAATTCAGGAGTAGTGGGGGTAAGCAAAACATCTACCTCTTGAAATACTTTCACAAAATCTTGCCTGGCTAATTCTCTGACCTTTTGAGCTTTATTGTAATAAGCATCATAATAGCCAGCTGAGGATACATAAGTGCCTAGCATAATTCTTCTTTTGACTTCTTCCCCAAGGTATTTATTCCGATGCTCATAGTACAAACTGTCGTAATTATCTTGTTGCTGTGCATAGCGTACTCCGTCTATGCGCTCTAGGTTAGCAGCAGCTTCTACAGGCATTGTTAGGTAATAAACTGAAATAGCATACTTAGTAAGAGGCAAGCTAACATCTACAAGAGTGTGACCCAAATCTTTTAGTTTGGACTGCAGATTAGTTATAGCTTTGCTAATTATTGGATCAATACCGTCAATATAAAACTCTTTAGGAATACCTATTTTTAGAGGATTAGTAGTAGAATGAAGCTTCTTTAGCCGGCGTGCAGATTTTTTTTCATCCAGCATTTTATCTAACTTGTCTTTCAAAGACTGACTATCAACCGTAGTTTGATCTTTTTCATCTTCCCCTGCTAGGACCCTAGTTATTATAATATTGTCTTCTACGTTATTACTGACAGGACCGACCTGATCTAAAGACGAAGCCATAGGTATTACACCATACCTAGATATTAGACCATAAGTAGGCTTAAGACCAACTACATCACAAAATGCTGCTGGCTGTCTGACAGAACCACCAGTCTCACTCCCTAAACTAAAAACTACTTGACCTGAGGCAACTGCAGCTATAGGTCCACTAGAAGAACCACCGGCAGTTCGAGAAGTATCAAATGGATTACGAGAAGTAGCGTAGTCAGAGGTCTCTCCACTAGAGCCCATAGCAAATTGATCCATATGATTAATACCAATCATGATTGCTCCTGCTGAGTCTATATTTTTAAACACAGTGGAAGAGTAAGGTGCTTTAAAGTTATCCAAGATTTTCGAACCAGCATTAAATATCTCTGATTCGACTAAAATAATTGATTTTAAACTAAAAGGTATCCCAAAAAGTGGGTATTTTTTCTGTAGTAATTCGAACCAACTGTCTTGAGGGTACTTTTCAAGATAGATTTGTAATATTTCATCTAATTTTGCCGCCTTACTTTCTGCCAGTTTAGGTGTGTAATAATTAAAGGCTTTGATGCTTTTATCTATAGAGCTACTACGATTCAAGAAAAACTGCAATACCTGAGAAGGAATTGCTTTTTTGGTCTTGTATAGATCTTGAATCTCATAAATTGTAGGACGCTTAGAAACAGAGAACATATTGTTGGACCTATTTTTAAAAAGTTTTAAAGGATTGTAAAGTATTCATAAGCAAGTCTGTGCTCAAAAAAATATCATCATATATTGAAATATTTAACATGAATTAGAATTAAGTTAATTTAAAAACTTTAATTGAATTATCTGGCGAAAAGCCATGTTTCTTATATAATTCTACTACCTTTGGCTTACTACAGGTGAATACTAAATCTGAATAGCCTTCGGAGTTATTTTTAAGCGTACATTTAATGACCCTAGTTAGTAGTTCAAATTTATTACTTTTTTTATATAAATTTAGACTATGACTTGCCCTACCAGCAACTGAATGTAGTTGTATTTGTTTAACTTCGTTCAAAAAAACTAAACTAAAAGTTCCAATATAATTTCCATTTAAGCTAGCCAAAAAGTGTTTATTTTTAACATCCTTAAAAGCGTCTTCAAATCTACTTTTTAGTAATTTGGTTTTATCTTTATTTTCTACCACACCTCTATCATCAGTAAAATCTACTCCAAAGCTACTGAGCATGAAATCCAGAAAAATAGGTAAATGTTTAGAGTTCAAATCAATTTGTGATATTTCAAGAGACTCATCTGCTTTAATTTGCTTACATAGATCTTCTAAACCACATTTAAAAACAACTGTTTCTCTTAGTGTTAACCTCTGCGATTGATTATTGCTAGTCGCTTGCAAAAGAGCTGGTATCTGAATTTCTTTAATCAAGATTCTACGACTATCATAATTTGATGCTTCGGCCAGCATGTTGTTAATTTGCTTAGGTAATTCTAGCACCTCTTGAGGAGTGGGAACTAGCTCTAGATATTTTGACTTATCAGGTAAATGTAACTTATAAGAGGGCATAATTCTGGTGAAAGTCAATCAAATTGGTAGCTGTGAATGGCATTATTACAACCAACTCTAGCACATTAAAATCATTATATATACCGCGAATCTGGTGAGTATGTTTCTCAGCTATGTCTAGATTATTCAAATATTCATCACTTAAATACACCCCTCTCCATGGCCGAAACTTAAACCTATTAAGCATTAACCGATTTGGAATTAATAAAGACCCATAGACTGGTATAGTCGAATCAATCTGCCTAATAAAACCTAACCCACTCCGTAATTTAGCTAAATCCGAACCTACTTGCAAATACACACCTTTAATTAGATTTAAGTTTAACTTGCTAATTAGTCTTTGATTTTCTAATAGTAGCCCTTCATCAGATAAGAAGGGGTTGTAAGCGCAGTAAAAACTACTTTCTTCTGAACCTGTCCCAGCTAGTTTATTAAGCAAATACATACTATCTACAGATTTTTTCTGACCCCCAGAAACCACTAGAAAACGATTTATACTTACAGTCTTGGCAATATCCTCAAATTGCTGAAAAACCTGTAAAATATTTTGACTTTTTTTGTAGTGATTAGAGACAGCAAAATTAAGAGTGATATCTAAATCAGGCAATTGCTTTAATAAAGCTTTAGCTAACTCTAAATTACTTAACAAGTTTGACTTATTAGGTAGACAAATAGATTTAATCTTAAACTGTTTTATGAGTTCAATAATTTCTGTAAGTTGACTCAAAGAGCTTGCACAAAGTTCGAATTGCATAATTTGTCAAAAAATATATTGTGAACTAAAATTTGACAAGCAAAATGCCTCAGAACACAAATACTTTTTCAACACCAACGAACACTCCTCCCAATCCGAATAAGGGTAGAGGTTTTGATCCTTCTCCAAGCCAAAATACTTTTAACCCAGTATATCAAACCAAATCTTTTAGTCAGCAACTACAAAATAACACCCAAGTAGTTGGTGCTTATGGTCAGTATGCTAGCAACAAACAACAGGTAAGAGCCCCTATTCAATCACGACCCACAACTGCGATTTCAAGGTCAAGCCCTAGAATGGCTAACCCTAATCTACCGATACATACAAATCAAGTAAATCCAATTAATCAGCAACAAAATATAGCAGTGAGGTCAAGGGGTAATTTTACACAAAACCAACAACAAACTCCAAACAACCTCGCTAAACCTAATCCCAATCAGCGACCAAAGAATCAACCAGTTGATAAAAATAGCATAGAATATCTACAAAAACTTAGCGCAGCTGACTTAAGAAAAGAGGTAATAAAAACTGAGATTGAAATTCAAAAAACTCTGATACAAAGCGAAAAAGCCTATCGCGAGGGAATATCCACCATTCGAGATTTAATTGCTCCAAGTAGTGTCAAGATAACCACGGGTAAATTAGAATTAGGTACTAAGCTGGTAAGAAGTTTTTTTGTACTTACTTATCCTAGAGTTATAAATAGTGGTTGGCTCGAAGGTATTGTCAATGCTGACATTCCTATGGATCTATCTATTTTTATATATCCCAGAGACTCTTCAGAGGTACTTAAAGAATTAAAAAGTAAGGTAGGTAAAATACAGGCGTCTTTACAAATCAACACAGAAAGAGGTGCCGCTAGAGATCCTGCTCTAGAGACTGCTTATAGAGATGTTGAAGGCTTAAGAGATGCAATTCAACAAGGCGTCGAGAAGTTTTTCCGAGTAGGAGTATACATTACCCTATACTCAGATAACCCAGATGAATTAGAGAAAAATAGTCAGGCGATTGAAGGTATTTTAAGTCAGCAAAATATAATGATGAAGCGCGCTGCTCTACAGATGGATGATGGTTTTAATTCCGCTTTGCCTATCCTGAAGGACGATCTTAGTGTGCTCAATAATATGAACACTAGCCCACTATCGGCTTGTTTTCCTTTTGTTTCTTCGGAACTATCTTCAGACACGGGTATATTGTATGGAATAAATCGGCACAATACTTCACTGATTATTTTCGACAGATTTGAGCTAGAAAACGCCAATTCACTGATATTCGCTACGTCAGGAGCAGGTAAAAGCTACGCAGTTAAATTAGAAATTCTACGAAGCTTAATGATGGGAGTTTCGGTAATTGTTATCGACCCAGAGCAAGAATATAAGGTCTTAGCTGACACCTTAGGAGGGGCGTATGTGAATTTTAGCCTTAATTCAACAAGTAGAATCAACCCCTTCGACCTACCTAAGGCTCTGCCCGGAGAGAGCACTGCCGACATTCTAAGAACTGCTGTAATAGACCTTATGGGTTTGATGGGTTTGATGCTCGGTAAGATGAATCCTCAGGAGATTAGTATAATGGAAAGAGCTATCCAAGAATGCTATGCTAAGCGTGATATTACTTCAGATAGCGACTTAGAAAATATAACTCCGCCTACAATGAGCGATCTAGTAGATATTCTTAACGGTATCGTAGGAGGCGAGAGCTTGGCACAAAGACTGTATAGATATACCCAAGGTACCTTTGCTGGCATCTTTAACCAAAGAACCAATATCAACATTAATAATGATTTTATTGTTTTTAATATTAGAGACCTTCAAGATACTCTAAGGCCTATTGCCATGTATATTTTGCTAAAATACATTTGGAATGAAATTAGATCTACTTTAAAGCGAAGAATACTAGCTATAGATGAAGCCTGGATAATGATGCAATACGAAGATTCTGCTAGGTTTTTATATGGACTGGTCAAGAGGGCGCGTAAGTACTACTTGGGCATAACCACTATAACTCAGGATGTAGGAGACTTTTTAGGATCGCCTTTTGGTAAGCCAATTGTAACGAACGCAGCTATGAAATTACTTTTAAAGCAATCTACTGCTGCCATTGACGGTGTGGCAGAGGCTTTTGCTCTTACCAGTGGTGAGAAACAAGTCTTGCTCCAATCAGAAGTAGGTCAGGGTATTTTCTTTGCTGGACCAAGACATGTAGCTATTGAAATAGTAGCTTTTCCTACCGAACATAGGATCATCACTACTAATCCAAAAGACATTCTCAGACAGCAAGGACTTGCAGAAGATATAGATGACAATTAGCACTATAACTGAGCGCATAAAAGCTTGAATATACTTGACAAAAGCCAAGTTTTTTTTCTTAAATCAGGGTTATGGCTGCAAAAATTAACCGCACAGAACTCATCGATTCTCTAGCAATTGAACTAGGAATATCCAAGGCTCAGGCAGAGCGTATTTTGAATTCTTTTGTTGATGTAATTACCGAAAAACTGGTTGCAGGAATAGAGATAAATATAACAGGATTTGGCTCATTTAGACCAGTTACTAGAAGTGCTAGGGATGGAATTAATCCAAAAACTAAAGGCAAAATGAAAATTCCAGCTAGCAAGAGTGTTGGCTTTAAGGTAGGCAAAACCCTTAAAGAAGCGGTGAAGAACGCAAAATAAAGAAGTGAACACTAGAAGAATTCTGAGCTTCCCCTAACGGGGTTGTTTTTATTGGATTAATTAACTAATTTAATACTCGATTTCACTATAAGAATTTACATCGCACAATTTGTAAGCTATACTTAATAGATTGAAAAAATAAGACAAAAATCAAATGCAACAAAATAATACAAAAATAGTCCTCGTTTCAATTATTGGTGTCGTTGCTATCCTAGCATCAGTAATTATTCTGGCAGGTAGTACGACTGAAGAGAGTAAGGATAATACAAACCAAGAAGAAAACTACTCTGAGACTATAGAAAAAGATAAAACTGAATCCAAAACTGATGAAAACTCAGAGGAAGGTAGTAAATCTGATCAAACAAATAGCGATTCAAATGAAGGTTCAGCTAATGATATGGAAGTAGAAGTAGACACACCTGATTCAGCCATGAAAGACGAATGGAAGAGAGTGGAAGATCCGGTTTATGAGGAATCAGAAGCAGAAGGATAAAATTATGTCACACCTCAGTACTATATTAGCAAGATATTAATTAAATATATTATTTTTTATGAATACAATGATTAAAAGAATCACTAACAACACACTTTCAATATTAGGAATCACACTTTCTCTACTTGCAATAGTTAGTTTAGGTGGGGTTGATGTAGAAGCTCAAAGTTTATCCATTGACGCGACTTTTAAAGTAAATACACCAAAGGGTTTGAATTTAAGAGATGAGAACTGTAATTATATTACTACTATGCCTTATGGGTCTTTAGTGATTTCTACGGCAAATAGAAATAGTGACGGTAATTTACAAGGTCCAAGAACTAGAACCTGTACAGTTAAAGGTAAAACTTATACTTTAATGGAATTCTATTACTCCCAAGCAACACATACTAATAATTCTGAAGTACCTGGTTCAAGAGGTTACGCTGCAATTGACTTTTTAGATGGGGTTAGAATTGATGTTGATGATATGGTTATTGATCCAGGTGTATTTACAGCCTACGTGGAGCCAGCAGTTGGATTAAATATCAGAAATAAGCAGTGTCAAAAAACAGGAGCAATTAGCAAAGGTACGGCTTTTAATATTCCTTTATACGGAAAAATAAATGATATTGTATGTGAAGTAAATGGTGTTAAATATGCAATGACCTCTAATGGTGATCCAGAAAAAGGTTATGTAGCTACTGCTTTTTTAGAGAGCGAAGGCAATAGTACTTCAAATAATGAGTTTGGTAATCTAAGCTATGCTAACCAATATTTTGATAATTTAAAAATTAACTACCCCACTGATTGGGAGTTTATAACAGATACTGAGCAAAACAATGACCATGTAAATTTATTAAACCGAAATATCCGATTACGCAAAGGTAATACTAAGCTAAATTTGTATTTACAGCCAGACTTTATAATTGGTTGTGGACCAGGAATAGAAGAATCTGAACTAAATCTGGCCAAAGGCAACGTTGCTAATTCTTCTTTTAATCGATTCGAGAGGAATGGTGAGTTTATATATAGTGAAGCTACCCAAGCATATGAGACCTGCTTCCCGTCAATTACTCATATCATACAGTCCAATATCGACTCACCTACTAGCTACTATGCCGTCCAAGGTGAAAAGGTAAAGTATTTTGTCACTATTACTGTTAATGGGGGTAATCATTTGGACGAAGCAGATCAAATTATTGCTAATTCCAGTATTAAATAGTTTGTTAGCTCTAAAATAAGGACAAACGTAACTTTTAGCCTCGTCAGAGGCTATTTTATGTGCACCATTAGCATTATTAAATTAATAAACTCCTAGAGGATTAATCTTTTTTTACTATCGAGTTGAAAATCTTATTTTGTCTGGCTGATAAATTAATCATAGATTCTGTGCGACATAATGATATATATTACGCGACATAATGTTAAACAAGATAGGTGTCAACCTTCAACAATTTAAGACACATTATTCTCTTCTCTAGCTAAATATTGTTTGTAGAATTCAGCTGGTATATTTCTTATGGTTGTGTGAATTCTATGATGGTTGTAGTATTGAAGCCTGTGAACAATTAAATTATA
>JBCDGH010000011.1:0-31883 GCA_038751365.1 Patescibacteria group bacterium
AATATTAAAATAAATATTAGCCATTTGTTACAACGTTTTGTAATAGATAGGTTAGAGTGTGGCGTAGGGATTGGCTTTTATTATTTGACTTTATATTGCGAACCTAACGGTTTACAAACAGTAAGAATCCATGTCTACGATACTAACAAACTAGGTTTTGACAACCGAATTCACTCTCATTCTAGAGATGTTTGTTCTAGGATATTAAGAGTTGGTAATGGTTTTTATACAGATCAGACCTTATTTTACCCTGAAGTTAGTAAATGTAGCCAAAATAATCTGCGATGCCTAGATATTAATCCTATACACGTAGATAGTAAATGCATAGGTGCAAATTTTTCAGAAACTAACAATTCAATTGAAAGTTTGGTGAAAAAGCGAAGGCTACTTCCGCGAGATTCCTCAATATTTATTCCTCAAGGAGTATTTCATAAACTTCACAGATTTCCAAAAGGAACCATAACTGTATGCTGTTTTGGTAAGAAATCAGGTAAATCTCAAGTTCTAGATACCATAGGTTTTGAATCACAGAGCCAAATAGTTAGACCTCGATTGAGTGAAAGTAGTGTTAAAAAAGTAATTAAGCAACATTTAAGAAGTCTGCTTTCCGATTGAGCAAACATTAACTGTGAGTCACTCTGTTACTCTTGATGATAGGGTGGTTTCTTGTATTCTGCTTCTAACAGAATATTGTTAGGTAACATCAAACTGATATAGTTAGATAGTAGACAGTAATCTATTTCAGTAAATATTTCGGCTTTTAAATCTGTAAAATCTGACTTTGATGAATTTATAACTACTTCTGGTAGAATTTTTGTGAGTTTTTGAAGTATTTTACCACTCACTTGCTTGCTCTTGTTATATATACTATCGCCAACTAAGGGATGTCCTATTGCTTCGCATTGTAGTCTGATTTGATGCATTCTCCCAGTTGTAATTTTAACCTCAATTAAAGTCTGGTCTAATTCTTCACAATATACTAATGGTCTTATAGAAGATTTGGCGTATTTATACTTTTTTGAGTCATATACTGTAGCTTCCTTTTCTGTCCAAAAAAGTTTTTGTTTTGTAGGGTTGGTTTTATCTCTAGCTTGCCAGTTTTCGATTATCCACAACTTATCCACAGTTTTTTCCACAACAGCGAGGTATTTTTTGGAGGTTGTACGATTTCTGAATTGATTTTGAAAGAAAACTTGAGATTTCAAAGATTTAGCCACCAAAATTAAGCCTTGGGTATCTTTGTCTAGCCGATGAACTAAAAAAAACTCACGACCGTATTTTTGTGTGAGCCAGCTTTGTAGATTGTGGTGTTGATGTCCAGCTCCAGATTGAACTACTACACCTTTAGGTTTAAATAGTAGTATATAATCTTTATCTTCTCTAAGAGCTTTTATCTTACTAAAGTCACCATGCTCACGCTGAGGCCATTGAGTTAAGCTGATTTGCTGCCCTGGGTATAGCCAGTGTAGTCTGTTCTTGATTAGCTTATCATCTACCAAAACCCCAAAATTTTCGATATTCCTTTGTACTTCGGGGTTTGTAAATTCTAATTTGTTTTGTTTTCTAAGTTGCTCAATAACAGCTTTATATAGTCTAATCTTACCAATCATGAAATATTTTGAGAATACTGTCCCTGACGCTTTCGGGCGTATATTTATAGGTATAATCTAAGTTGAAATCAAGGTCAAGTACTATATTATTACCGAAATTAGCTATTTTTTCTATATCTTGAGCAGTTTTCAAATTCAAGAATTTTTGCTCATTGTGGTAGTTGTTAAGTATTTCTGCAGATGGTTGCTTTTCAGGATTTTTTGGTCCTATTATAATAGGGTTTACACCCAGAGAGTCTAAATAGCTAATATATTTATGTATTTTATGTTCGTTTGAGGTGTGAAAAAGGTTTAAAAGCCAAATTAGCTTATTTTCTGACGCCTTTTGCTTTAGACAAGATTGTACTTCAGATATGTTTACTAAAGGAATCCAGTTTGCTAAGGATCCATTCGGAATGATAATCAAATCTGCTTTCTGTAGATTTTCCAAAAAATCAGAGTTAACTTGGAATTGGCTATGCTTAACATTTTTGATCACTAAGCTAGCTGGGTCTATCGGGCTAGGATGTTTGTCAATTACATCTTCTCCAACTAAGCTAAGGTAACTATCGGATGATTCAACTATGAGTTCTTCCCTTACTTCAGAGGTAAAAAGAAACTCTAAGTTCTCTGGAGAGGAGTGTTTAGAGTTGTAGAATTCGTTCCAGCTCTGTAGACTACCTGTTTGCCAGTATAGATATTGATTCCATAAGCTTCCTAAACATGGCGGTGTTATGTAAGGTAGAGTTTCTGCAGATTGGTTAAAGTATTTGTAAAAAGTTTCTAAGTATACATTAAACTGATTGATAGTTGTTTGCTCCAAAGCTAGAAAATCACTTAATATCAAAAATTCTTGCTTTAGATCCCAGATATGATAACTTCTAAGATCCATAGTCTGAGCTACCTGAACTCCATATTGTCTTGCTAAATAAAACCCTACTCTTTTATTTGTATCACCCCATGGTAGTACCTGAATTTTGTTTCCGTGAAGCAAATAATTGAGCTCTCCATCGTTATATTCCATCAACCTACCAAGTAGCCCTGTAAAACCTCCCCAGTCAGTAGTTTGTGTGTATAGCTTGAAATAATGTGATTCTGGTCTATAATCAAAGAAGCTACGCAAGCTTTCCCAGCCGTGTCCTCCAGCTCCAATTACAACAATTAATTTTTGCATATATTTTATTATACACTATAAAGTGTTTCTTGAGTAGTCGTCTTCATAGCGTATGATGTCATCCTCTCCAGTGTACTCTCCTACCTGCACCTCAACGATGACTAATGGAATTTTTCCATAGTTAGCTAATCGGTGTGTAGTATTCATTTTTATATAGCAGCTTTCGTTTGGGTGTAGATCATATACCCACTCTGATTCTGGAGTTTGATTTCTAATCTCTACAGTAGCTAAACCACTTACTACCACCCAATGTTCTGAGCGATGTTTGTGACTCTGTAAACTGAGTCTATGATTTGGGTTAACTACAATTTTTTTCACTTTAAAATTCGGCTTGTCTTCTAATACATAGTATAGACCCCATGGTCTGACACCCACTTCGATATAACTTTCCTCTTTGATGCTCTCGGGTGCACTATCAATTATACTTTGGACTTCTTTTTGATTTTGATCAGGGAACGTAGCAATTTTCTTGGACATATACTAATAATAAACCTAAATAAAATCAATTTATATGCGAATACTGTCAAGAATACCTATATCCGATATTCATCTATCAAATAAATTACTCCTGGATCTAAAAAGGTCGCTCTATCAATAGCTTTTGTAGCATTTTCAGGAATTCCCATGAGTTTAGACAGGTTAGTAGACTGTAAGAGGCTGTCGATAAATCCTGTTTCATTTTCTACTGTCCAGACCTTATATTCTTTACCTAAATTGGTATTACTTGCTGCCTTCTCGATAGCAACATCTAAGTCACCTGTCTCGTCTATCAAACCTAAATCTACAGCTTCAGAATTTTCAAAAGTTCTACCATCGGCTACAGTTCTGACATCATCTTTTTCAAGTCGACGACCTACAGCTACCAAATTAAGGAATCTATCGTATTTTGCATCTACTTCTTCTTGAAAATAAGCTCTCTCTTCAGATGTAATTTCTCTCAGTGGGTTGCCAATATCTTTGCTATCGCTTGATTTAATTACGTTTTCGCTATAACCGACTTTTTCAGCAAGACCTGTAAGATCTGGTAAAGTAAGTATAACGCCGATACTACCAGTTTGACCGTATGGTGAGCCAACTACATAATTATTTAGGTTTTTGTAAGTAGCCCATAGGCCTCCACTTGCGGCTATTTGTTCGAAAAAGAAAACTCCTTGTGACTGGTTTTTAGAAATGAGTAATTCATTGATCAAATCTCCCAGAATTTCGCTAGCATACAGCTCTCCACCAGGTGTATTGACTCTGAATACGATATTCTTAATGTCAGGATTGTTCTTAATTGACTCAAAGTCACTTTTTACTATATCTGTATAGCTACCAAGAGATCTGTTGATGCTAGAAAGCTCATCTCCTCCTGAAATAATCGGACCTTTGATATCATATACAAGTATTCCTTCTGAGCTACTAGACTTTTGTAAAATATTCAACGACAGATCGCCTGCGCTTGATTGAGAGCCACCCTCACTAACTCCAACAATTACTGCAATCATTACTATGACTGAGATAATGAGCCACACCAGACCCGATAAGAAACTTGGTATTGAAAAAATTATAAAGCTCCACAAAAATCCTCCTGCCTTAGGCTTAACTACTACTTGTTGCCTGATTATGTCGTTTTTGAGATTGTGTGGGTTGGTAGTTTGCATTAAGCTATAATATTACAATTTGTTATTGTGGTGCAACTGGCAGGGATCGAACCTGCGACCTTCAGGACCGCAACCTGACGCTCTAATCCACTGAGCTACAGCTGCTTATAGAGTACTGGAGTACTGATATAGAATACTGAATTAGTCCAAATAATAGAGACTGTTTCAAGCCAATATTTAGCTAAAGAATGCAGCAATTGTCAAGTTGACATTATTTGGTCATTCAATAATAATATTTTTTGCTTTTAAATTGAAATAAAAAAATTTAAGATTACTAAACTTAGTTTATGTCTACAAACTACGAAGAAAGTATTTGGACCACTATTTGGAATTTTTTACCTGGGATAACTAAATTTCTCTCAGTCTTGGCTATGCTTGGACTATTTTTTAATATTTTTGGCTTTGCTTTCTCAGGACCAGATATAGCTGTAGACGACGGTGACTTTGATATACCGATCCAAAGAAGTTTTAACTTTGTAGATGGAAATCAGGATGCAGAAGTAAAGCTGCTATATTTTGAAGATTATCAATGCCCTGCATGTAGAGGTAACCAATCGACCATGAGACAGGTTAAGTCACAATATTCAGAGAGAGTTGGCTTTATATACAAGCATTTACCCCTTAAAAGTATTCATATTTATGCAGAGACCTTAGCTAAAGGAGTACAGGCTGCTGGTATGCAGGATAAGTACCTTGAGTTTGCTGAGCAAGCTTTTGAGCTGCAAGATGGTAGTCGCTACTCATCGTTTAGTATTGAAGAAGTTGCTAGATCGGTGGGCTTGAATGTAGAGCAATGGAATAAAGACAGAAACAGTGACGAAGTAGATAAGTATGTGGAGACTGACCAAGAAGACATAGAGGATGTTGTACTTAGTGCTAATTCTGACGGGGTAGTTAAACCTGCTAACTCAATGACTGCAAGTAACGGTCAGTCAATTGGAACTCCAGCTTCAATAATATATAAAAATGGTGAGGTATTTGATTGGTGGACTGGAGGTTTACCAGTAACAGAACTACAAGCAAAATTAGATCGAGCTTTAGAATAAAATATATGAGCTTAGAGCAAAAACTACTTAGAATGCAAGAAATATTAGATCTATTAGAACAAAAAAAAGTCTCTCTTTCAGATAGTATGCCTCTGCTTCTAGAAGCCAACACTTTACGCAAACAGATATTGGGTACACTTACTGAAATGGAAAATCAAATAATTTCACTTAGTAAGGAAACTGAAGAAAAAGGGTAAGTTTATTTATGTCAGATTTGGATCAGCAATCAATCAAAAAAGTCGCTTCTTTATCCAGAATAAATGATTCGCCAGACGTGAGTTTCTTAGAAAAATATCAACGACAACTGACCTCTGTCCTAGAATACGTTAAGCAATTAGAAGAAGTAGACGTGTCAAATGTTGACCCTTTTAGTGGTAGCAGAACTATCCAAATTGATCAGTTGCGAGAGGATACTCCACCTTTAGACGTTCAACAGTACGCCAAAACTAAAGCTGAGATAATTGACAACTTTCCTGAAAAAAACGGAAATCTCCTCGTAGTAGCAGGTATTTTTGGGTAAGTTTACAGTCTAATGATTAAATCCATTCAAGAAGATAGAAAAACTTTTGTTTATAGGTTCTTAGAGGCATCTATAGGTCTAACATCTATAGGTTTTTTAGCTTCGCTGGTGTTGTTTTCTATCTTTGATGCTACTCGCAGCTACGTTTCTATTTTTCTTATACTATATGGCTTATTATGGGTACTAAAATTAACTTTAAATACTAGCTATACAGTTTATTCATACAAGCAGCTGAGGCGATGGGAAAGTTTTGACTGGGACAAGTTCTGGACTAATACTAAGCGCAATTGGAAATCAGCCGTAAATCAATTAGAATCTTTCAAGGAAACCTATTCTAAAAGTGGTAATTGGCAACTAGGAATGGAAAAAGATTTGCGAGGTATGAAAGATATTGTAGGTACTAAGTATGCTGATTTTGCAGGTATATATCAAGTTAATATTTTTTCTATCTATAATGAATCTGCAGAGGTACTACTCAAATCCTTGAAGTGTATATATGATTCTAAGTACGACTTAGACAAACTACTAGTTATAGTCAGTCAAGAAGCTCGTAATGGACAACATAAAAATAGTTTAGTCCGTGATAGAGTAGCTGAGCAAAAATGGTTGCATAGTGAATATATTTCCGAAACAGATCTTAAGTTAGTTTATAGTACAAAACACTATTCACAACCAAAACAAAAAAGTAAGTTGGATTCGTATACCAAGTCTGAATTTGCAGATTATAAGCTAGCTCCTAAAAAACTTAATATTATATTCACTGAGCATCCTGATGGACTTGTGGGAGAAGTAAAAGGTAAAGCTAGTAATGAAGATTGGGGGGGCAGACAGGCTTCGTTATTTATCAAGTCTAAGAAAATTGATCCAGAGTTGGTTTTGGTCACTAGCCTAGATGCTGATTCGCATATTAGTCCTTATTTTTATCATAATCTATCTTATAGGTTTTGTTTATCATCTGATCGATTGAACATAGGTTATCAGCCAATTCATGTGTATTCTAATAATTTCTTTCAAACCGGTGTTTGGCCTAGACAAGTTGCAGCCCAGACTACACTTCATAATATGTCTCAGCTGGCAATTGACAACGAAACCTCCTTTTTTGCGATTTATAGCGCGCCTCTAGTAGTACTTCAGCAAGTTAACTTTTGGGTTAGAGAGGTGATTGCCGAGGATTCTACCTTATTTATAAAGTGCTTAGCTTATTTCAAAGGAAATTTTCGAGCCGTGCCCTTTTACGGTGAATTTGCCGGAGACGCAGTAGAGTCAGACGATTATTTAGATGCTGTTGTAATTCAGTACAAGCAATTGCTACGCTGGGCTTGGGGAGGGGTAGAAGGTTTTCCATATATGATAAAGAAATTTTTCCTAGAAGAAAATACCTCTAAGATTGATCTCCGAGTACGTTTAAAATGGTCTTTTTTACTTTTCACAAACCATGTGTTTTGGTCCTCTACACCATTAATTTTTTCGGTCGGAGTTTTATTACCGAGACTGTTGGGAGGTGATGTTTTTGGGGCTACACCAGTTTCCCAAAATTTAGCTATATTTTCACAGTACTTTTCCTGGCTGAGCTTTATTTTTCTTGCAATTTTTAGTTATATTACTTTTGTGTACGTGGGTCAAAAAGCTGAGCAAACTACAGGGGCAAAATGGTATAATTGGTTAGCGTTGCTAGCTCAGTGTATGTTTTCCCCTTTAATTTTTTTCCTTATGGGTTTTCCTGCTTTAGAAGCTCAGCTTCGTGGTATTTTTGGTAGATACCTTACTTATTTAGTGACCCCAAAAAAATAACTTTTTCTTGCTATGCGCTTAAATATCAACATGGATGGAATCAGACCTAGTACACCTAAGGTCGAGCCTAAGAAGCAACCCAAAGTAACTCGTAAGAGCAATACTCTGGATGGAGTGAAATACGATTTACCAAAATCATTGAGTTTAAAACCTAAACAAACTAGAGATTCAATTCAAATCACAAAAGCTGCTAAGCCCGAAAATATCATAGATAAATCTAAAGAAAAAACAAATGCAAAAACAAATTCATCATTTTACTTACAAGTAGACGATTGGTTTAAACAAGTTACTAAAAGTCTTATTCATAATAAGAGTCACATAAAGTTTGTATTAGCTGTTGCAGCTCCGGGCATTCTTTTGATAGTTATTGTTGCTACTATCACTTCTTATTCACAAACCAATAATCGATATCAAACTGCTACAAACGACTGCAAGACTCAAAATATTTCAGCTCAGACTCGTGGTCTAGATACTGAGGGTTTAGAATGTCCTGATGTTAAATTAGGCTTTTCAGATTATTTTAGTGAAGTTAGCTATGAGTTCACGGCTAAGAATAATACAGTTATAGAAGCCAAAACAGCAGAAATAGAAAATCTGATTGCCGAAACTAATACTGAGCTTTTAGCAATTTTAGACAAGTTAGAACTTTTAGAGATAAACCCGAATGCTAAGCTGGTTGATATGAGCTCTGAATCTAGATTAGATAGTAGATTAGATGGTGTGAAGTTTAACTTAAAACTAGCTAGTGAACTTCTAGCACAATCCCTTCCTAAAATCGATGATCTTCTAAATTCATATAAAGGCTTAATTACTTTACTACCTCCTCAAGAAAAAGATCAAGCAAACACATTTTTAGATACTTACCAAAATTACACAGAAGAAGAAAAAATCACTAATTTCACTAGTTTAAAGTCAGAAATCGTCAGAGTTCAAAAGGTTGTTAGTCAGAATCCACCCCAGTTTTCAGCATCTAGGTTTGACATTAATACTGAACAACTAGCTCTATATAAAATATTTAGTGGTATTGGATTTAACAATGTTTATGAATCTGTAGTATATTCTAATACTATAGAGCCTATTGCTAGTCCTGTTATTTATGCTGATGCAGCTGTAGATCAGTACATTGTGAAAGTTGCAGAGGACAGAGGTTATAAAAGACGTAATCAAGCTCAGGAGAGTAGCCTTGTCAGTGACGGTACTCATAGATTACAAAGTGAAATGCTAAACGCTTTACAAGAAATGCAGCAAGAAGCTTTAAAAGATGATATCAGTATAGGTTTGGTTTCTGGCTATCGATCCGTCGAAGATCAGAAGAATATATTTTTATCTAGATTTGAACAGGCAAGTATAAAGGATAACGGTACTACTTACACTTTTCAAGAAATATTGGAAGGTAAAGCAGATCAGACGCTAGATTCAGTACTAAAAACTACTTCCATTCCTGGCTATTCTAGACATCACACCGGCTACACAGTGGATATTACCGATTCGTCTTCAGGTTATGGTTTCACTTTATTCAAAAATACTCCTGCCTACGAATGGGTTTCCTCAAATAACTTTCTAAACGCTAAGAGATTTGGTATTATACCTAGCTATCCAGAAGGTCAGATTTCAGTAGGTCCGAACCCTGAAGAGTGGGAATTTGTGTGGGTTGGAGTAGAAAAATTACAGATATAGAAACTCACTAGTCAATTTAATATAACTGTGGTATAATAGGCATATATCATAAAAATAAATACAAAGTTTCATGCCAGCTAACACTTATAGTGACGGTTTTCCATTGACTCCACTTGAAGCCATAGAGTTTTCTTACTTTCTACTTGAGACAGAGAAACAAGAGTGGAGAGAATGGTTACAATCCGCTACCATTGAGCAGCAGAATGAGCTAGTAGATATTTTACATTCAATGTGGCAAGATAATCAAAAGCAAGCTGTGCCCTCGGCTTTTGTTAAGCAGCAACCTGTAGACTCGCCGCAACAATTTCCAGCTGCTCAGACTTCTACACCGGATACTAGCTTTAGTAAGGAAACACTTCCTAATCCAGTTTCACCGAATAACCCTCAAAAAGTAGAGCAGCCAGCACCGCCTAATACCACTAATAAAGCTCCTGAGCCTCAGTTTCAATTTATTGATGGTGATACACCAGCAGACCCGACTCCTCAACTAGCTGAAGTGGCTGCAGCAAGCGCTACCACACCTCAATTTCAAGATAATTTCAAATCTCCTGACCTATCTCAACCTCAGGTACAAAAACAAGATGTACCTAAATCGAATTACTCCAGACCTCAACCCCCAGCTCAACCCCCTTTGCCTATTATTGATGAACAACTAGCAGCGCAAGAAGATGAGTCTGAGCAAACTCAAGAACATCCTGTCCCAGAACCAATAAAGGAGTCTGAGGGTGAGCAACAAACTAGTGCCTTAAAAAAGATGGCTAATAAGAAATATTCTCCTAATCCAATATTAGAAGATAGAACTCCTCCGATAGATGAGTTTGTATACAAAAACGGGTCAGGAGACAAAGGTGCTAGTAATTCTGACGATGCTGAAGATACTCAGCCTGCCAAATCTCGCTCTACTCAGTCTGCAGATAATCAAAATTCTTCAAAGTCAGGCACTAGAGAAAACCGAAACCAAAGTAGATACAATCGTGACAGATCTGATGTTACCGAAAGGAAAAATAGCTCGAAAGAGTCCAAGCAGCCAATTACTGAAGAACGTCGCAAAGACTTTTTTGGTGGTAGTAAACTAAGAGAATCAGCTGCTAAGAATTTATTGGATGATGTCTATAAAACATATCAGGATAGCAAGGCTAAGACTGCTCAGACTTCAAGAGATATGGATGATAAGTTTGCTGCTCTTCTGGATAGGGTGATGCAGGTAATTTCTGACTCAGATCGCTTAGCTACTTACCATGAGAGTATTATTGATAAGATTATCGAAGTAAATGATAAAGTTGTAGCTCAAGCTAAAGAAATTCAATTACTCAAAAATAATACTCAGAGTAGGGGAGGTGTGAGTTTGCAGGATCAAGTAGACGAAATGCGCGACGATATTGAACGCTTAAACAGAGATACTCGAACTATGCGTATCGAGCAGCGACGCAAATACGATGAAATTACATCTCAACTTGCTTCCTTAGATGCTGACTCTTTTAAACAAGATAAAACTAATCACATAATAGATAGGCTAAAATCAGATGTATTTCAAATCCAACAAAAGTTAAATTTATCTAATCCCAAGCCTTCTGGTACTCTGAGCAACACCACAAGGTCTGACTACCAAAGCTCTTCAAAAAATATTCCGAATCGTCGCTCAAACTCTAATTCAAATTCTAGGGAAAGAGAAGCTTAATCGATTTTTAAGCCAAGTATATTGTGTGTTTGTGTTGGAGTGAGAAAGTATTTTTGTAAAATTTAGCTAGACTACCTATTTCATCCCATTATGGATCGACCATTCAGTCAGAATCTGATTGATAAGTGTCTGGTATTTTTTACCTTGCTTGTTTTTAATAAAGTTTAAAACTTTTTCATCAATCCTTATTGATTTCAGTATTTTTTTCGATGGATCTATTATTTTAGCTTTCTTCATCCAACTTGCGTCTATTTCAGGAATATCTGTAGTATCTATGTCTGAATCCTTAAGCGCTAATAATTTAGCTGTTTCTTCAGGCGATAATTTAGTTTTACCTTGCCCTAATTTCATGGTAATTTTTTTGAGTTTGTTAGAAGAATTAGTAGTCATATTAACTTAGTTCAATAGCTTATTGTATAGTCTTGCTTCTTTAGTTTTAGCAATTCTGGCAGAAATTAGACGAATGGTAGTATTTCTTATTGTAAAGATTACTGCAATAACAATGATTTCGTTTAGCTTGCCTACAGCGATACTTCTTTCTTCAGTTTCAGATTTAGCTGGTAATACGATATACTTTTGAGAAAATATTTCTTTAGCTTGTTCAAAGTTTATACCGTGTTTTTGGTAATTAGACTCGTTTTTATTTATGTCCCATTCGAATAAAATATCAGGCACAAGAGAATTATTACATTTGTAGCTACAATTGTCAAAGGTATATTCAAAAGCTAATTCTAAACTATTGATGATATTACCAAAACTCTTCCAAAAATATTCCGAATCGTCGCTCAAACTCTAACTCGAATTCAAATACTAGGGAAAGAGAAGCTTAATCAATTTTTAAGCCAAGTATCTTGTGTGTTTGTGTTGGAGTAAACTTGAGAGCGCGAACTATACTACATACTTTGTCGTAGCTAATGTTTCTCTCGCCTCTTTCAATGCCACTCAAATAGCTTTTATGAATACTCAGTTCGTTAGCTAATTGTTGTTGGGTAAGTTTGTGCTTTACTCTGTATTCTCTGATAAAACTCCCAAACAAAAAGTGGGGTATATTATTCTTCCTAGCCATAACTTTGACATTAATATAATTTGTAGGGACGCTATTACAATTGTTACACATAGCTAAAATAGTTTTAGCCTACAACACAGCAAGTACTATTGTGATTATTGTGCCAATCATGTTGTAAGCTATTTTGTAACAAAAATTTTAGCCTATAAGATTTAAGAAAAATCTTTGACATTGTCAAGCAAAAACATGTATGAATTTTTTTAAAAATGTGGAGATAGCCAGCAAATACAACATTTCGCAGGCAACGGTAGTGAAGTGGATTCAGGATTCAAACAGTAACAAAAACAACCTCCAATTAATAACCTATAATAAAAAACTTCGAGTAATCGATAATGAGCATAACCACGCTGAGCTCACAAGATTGTCATTAGAAGGGCAAAAGTTTCGGACGACTTCTTCTTTCATAAAAACTCAACCTCACCCTGATTTTTATAAAATTTTTGATATTGAAGAGCAAATAGAAATTATAAATGATTTACGGTATCGCAAAGAAGTAAATCTTAAATTCTATTACAAAAATGGCGGGGCTCAAATGTGGGATGAGGATTACAAAACTAGTGGGTCTGAAATGCTCACTGCAGCTCAATCTATGTTGAATATTTCTATAGATGACTTAAGTTACTTAACTCAGAATAAAAGAATTAATTTGATTGATATGGGTTGTGGTAATGGTCACCATGCAAAGATACTTATAGATCAATTCCAGCTATCTAAATATATCGCTATAGATATTAGTAATGAAATGTTAGAGCTCTGTAAAAATAATATTTTATCGTGGCAACCTCAGTTAGATTTTAGTAAATACGTATGTGATATAGAAAGCTCTAGATTCGGTAAAATCTTTTTAGATAATCACGACAAAGATATCTTGAATCTTGTTCTGTTTATAGGTGGTACTATTTGTAATACTAACGATCGTGTTCGTATTCTTAAAAATTTTGCTAGTGGTTTATTAGCTGATGATGTGTTAGTTTTTAACTATTCTTTAGACTCTGTTAAGAGTAGATCTGAATTTAACCTAGCTCGAATCGGTGAAGAAGGGGTTGCAAGGGCATGGATTATAACAACTCTAGGCATCGATGTGGAAAATTGCGAGGTAGAAGTTGCTTTTGATCCTGTCGAAAAGTGTAAAATCAAATCTTTAATTTTAGATAAAGATTACAATATTAGTTTTCAGCTTAATGGTAAGGTCGAAGAAGTAAATTTGAAAAAGGGTGAAAAAATAACTCGCTGGAAACACTTTTTACTTACTCACGATTTAGTTTTTAACGAAATACAACAAGCTAACCTAGAAGTACAATTTATGAAAGTGGTTGGCGATCATAGTCTCATAGCAGTCAAGCAAAAAACTTAGGTTAATTTACTTGCAAATGTTACTTATGAGTAACAAATAGATTGACGGAAATATTTTTTTGGTTCCATCATTAATTATAGTTTAATAGTTAATCTATTGTTATGTCTGAAATATTTAAAGTTAGAAGAATTGTTTTAAAGTTGGTTGTCAGTTTATTAATCTTAGGTACTGCCACATTGGGTCTAGGTCAAATGTTTGTCATTCACGCTCATGCCACTACCCAAGAAACTTTTTCAAATCCTGAAGCTGTATTATTTATGCAGTTTGAACCAAATACAAAAACCAAAACAATTGTCAGTGAGTTACCCAATAATAGTGATTACGGCGTAGTCTTTTTCAATAATTACATTGAAATCAATAATCACCCGTTCCCAGTAAGCGTGAACGGTCAAATCTTAAAAACTAGTATCCAGAAGGAAGTTACTACAGAAGTAGATACACTAATAGACGGAATTGAGCATGTTAAATCCATAGGAGTTGATGATCTTAAGATGTTAAATGGTTTGATTCTGGACAAAGATGCGAAGGCTATGCTGCAAGCTAGTATCTCTAAGTTCTCAACAGCGGATATGCTATTAAAATATGATTCAGCTAAGAGTCAAACAATAGCCTTAGTAGGTTCAGAGAAAGAATTGAGCTATATAAGATCAAAATTTGAAAATCAAATCAAGAATGCAACAGATACTGATTATGTAGAGAATGCCTATTTTTATACATCGCAACAACTTAAAGAATTACAAAATGAGGTTACAAAAAAAATTAAAGATTTAGAAAATGGTGGTCTATCTACTCAAGAGGCAATAGCTAGCGCATTTCAATCTGAATTAGAAGAATATTTAACTGAGGAACAAAGGAGTTTAGTTGTAAATTTACCTCAGACCACTATTGATAAAGTAAACGAGATAATTAAAACTGACATTGCAGGTAACTTATTTGCTTTGGGAGATGATTTAGTGTCTCTCAACTTAACTGAAGAGGAGAATAAGGTAGTAATCTACCTTATCAGCCAGTTTAATAATAGACCAGAAACGGTGCGTAATGATATTCAGCAAATACTTAAGTCAATTAATAGAAACATTATGCCTACTTTTACCTTGCATAGTGGATGTATTGGAAGTTATTATGAATGGTTTCCATGGTGGGGAAGAGCTGAGTTAATGAGTAAATGTAGGGCAAATAGAATTGCTTATGAAATGAGTACAGCTATCAGCTTTGGTAGTGGAGCTACTGAAATATTATGCGCAGCAATTGGGTTATTTCTAAGTGCAGTAGGTGGACTTGGTTGTGTCGCTGCAGTAATAATTTATTCTAGATATTTAAATTATATTGCAGGTAGATTAAGCTATTTTGCAAGTATTTGTGATTTTGTAAGATTTAATATAACATATTGGGGGTGGATGTGGGTGCGTCGCCCAAACTCATGTAGATAAAACTTTATGTTTAACAATGATCCTCTAGTATACTCACTGTTTGTACATTATATACATATTATTACAGTAGCCGTAATACTATTCTTTAATCCGCTTATTAATAAAAAACTTCTAAATATCAATAAAAAACAAACTAAGCTAATATATTTATTACTGTTTTTAGTTATTGCTCTAAGTTCTAGACTTATAAGTTTCAGCATATCTAAAATGATACAGTTATTATAATCTGAATTTATAAATAACAGATTTTCCTTGTAAATTTAAAGCTTTAACAATGCATTACTTTGATTATTTAAAAGATGTCGCGTTACTTACTATCTTAGGTGGTGCTATATTTGTTGGTATTAAGAGGCTTAAATCTGATAATTTACAGAATAAGTGGGTTTGGTACTTTGCTATTTATGCAATGCTAATAATGTTGGTTAGTGTAGGCGTAGAATTAATAAGCGATATTAGTAGGTTCGGCTTAAACTAACTTATGCTCAGTTTTTATCTCCAACAAACTATTATACTTCTAGGGTTGATTATTATCCTAAGCCTAATGATTAAAAGATTTAGATCAGGGAAAGAAAAAAATAAGTTGTTATTTTATGCTAGTATCTATATTAGTTTTGTCACTATATTAAGTATTATATTTGGATTAGTGAAGTACTTTCTCAGGTTTTAATTAATTAGTTTTTGATTCAATTTGTATATGTTACTAATCTCGCTTGTTTACTTTTTCAGTGCATTATTTTTTGCGTTCAGTAATCCTCGAATGGTTAAGGGCATGCCCTATGTGAGCCCTGAATGGATTAAAGTTTTGAAAAATGCCAGTGTTGCTGTCATAGTATTAAGTTTTGTGGTTATAAACTTTAGCTTACTTAATATGTTAGTCTACGCCTTATTTAAGGATAGCACTACTATAACCTTACTTTTGAGAGCGGCTACAGTAAACTTAGCTTATCTGGTTGTAATTATATATCTGATAGCTATTAATCCTTTCTTAAATCCTAAAATTGATAATGTTAATCCTAAATTACAGAGAATTTTACTTTCTCTCTCAGGTATGGTTTTCTTTATTGGATATGTTTTTGTAATAAGTCCAAATACAATATATTTAGAGAGAATAGGTTACGAGGCTCTTAGAAAAGAAACTGACCAGCTCACGGAACAATTCAAAAATGAGGTCAGACAGCGATAGACTTAAACTAGGTAATTTATGCTGAATAATCTCATAATTGCGATATGTTTTATATTTTTGGTTATAATATCAGTAATTTTTATTCGAAAACATAATTCGACTCAAAACGAAAATATAAAGCTTTTGTATGATATATTGTTAGCTTTGATAGTTATAGGGTATGCAGTACTTTTTACTTTTGCTGCCGACAAAATTATTCCAGCCTGGATTTTAGACCCTATAACTGATAGTCCACAAACTTCTTTAATTGCTCTAATTATTTCGTTGTTCGGCTCAAAACCGCTAGCTAAAAGTCTTAGTATTGAAAATGTATACATTAAGGCCGCTATTAGTTTATTGATATACATAACCTCAATTTTTCTATTAGTTTATATATTTTCACTAGTTTGAAGAATCTTTTTCTAATTGTCAGTTTGTTCAAAATTTCGCTAAATCTTAATTTATGCAATCCGTAGATAAATCAACTAAACTTATTATTACAGTGATACTAACTATATCCGCTTTTCCTATAGGTCTGTGTTTGGGTCTATACTGGGGTCTAATATCTAAGAAGTGGTTTTTTGGACTACTGATTGTGATTATAGCTTCCTATGGCTTTCTATTATTATCCATTTTAGAAGACTTTGATAAAGGTGACAACAGAACCTACAGTGAGATTATTATAGAAGAGCGCTCTAAAAATCAAGACCAGTAAGTAAATCCTAGATCGCAATCGATTGACTAAAATGTGTACTAATTCAGTCTTTAGAGCAAGAAAAATGACTACCGTTTAGAAGTCAGTAGTCATACGTGCTGCACATACAGCGGAGACAGTAGTGAGGTTAGCGCTTAACTTCACCATATAAAATTGAATTATACTAGTTTAGTTTAGTCAAAGAAAAGACGACTGGTATTGCAGTGCAGTCGTCAGCTAGGTTCAACATGAATAAATAAGCTAATGCCTATCTATTCAGTAAATTAATTATTTTAATTTTATTTATTTTAGTCAAAAAAAGACTTATACTTTGTAGATTTAGTATAAGTCTAGGTATACACCGTGATGACTTCCTTAGAAAGTCAAAGTTCAGCCAAAATGTTGTAAATCAGCTAAACTTAATAATTAACCTCAAATAGTTAAAATAAGTCAACAAAAAACTGCTTTATAAAGACAATATGCAATAATTTTGCAAGAAATAATTGCTTGATCTCGAATATAAATTATGCTTAAATTTGATTTGCTGAGTAGTGCTGTTCAAAAATGAACCATTTACATGTGTCAAAAGAATTAAGACAACAATATTGGTTGGGGTGTCAGCGTGGCGTAACATTTCCAGATTCTGAAGAGTTAAATTACGATGTGCTATTACCAGTTACAGAATTCATTTTCAATTTGTTTAATCAAATGAAGCAAATAGAAACACATGAGGATGAGGGTAATATATTTGATCAGTATATTGCTTTAGGTGCTAGTGAAGAACAAGCAATTTTTTTTGCAAAAAACCATAAAGAGCTTATGGAGCACTTTAACTTGCTTATTGATAAGTAACTATATAAAGGGTGCACTACTTAGTTTTATGCAAAGACAGTTATTCATTACAGTGACTGTCTTTTTTCATAGACAAATACTATTTTGTATCTCGGTATTTAAAAAATATATAATTAATAAAGTAGCACTGTGAAAATTGCTGTAGATCTAAGATTACTGAATTATCAGTATATTACTGGTATAGGAGCTTATACAATACGCCTCTTAGAGCAGCTGTGGCTCATTAAACAGCAAAAGGAGTATGATCGCGTACAGATTTATGCCATAGGTTTGAAAGAGGACAGGTTGAGAAAATTACAGAGAAGGTTTGCTTTTCTTCAAGAATTGTTTACGCAGAGCATAGATCTGCCTTCTTATCTGGGTAAGATGAGTATCAAAAACTATAAACTATTGCAGGTGCAGATTATTTTCCAAGCTGTTTTTTTTGAAAAAGTGTTTGATTCACGACTTATTAAATTTGATTATATAATATTGCCACAGCCAAGATTGCTTCCGGCGCACCCTGAGACTAAAATAATTACAATATTTCATGATCTTTATGCTCTTATAGAAAGGGCAAATTTTCACTTCATTCAAAAAATGCTAGATAACCCTAGAATCTATAAAATTCTTGCCAGAGTCAGTAGTCAGATTTGGGGAGTCTCTCTGACGACATGCTATGATATTGAATCTTATTTAAAAGCTGATAAGACTAAAATCAAACTGGCTTACTCTAGCTTACCAAAATTGAAGGACCTAGAAAAACAGTTTTCTAGCTTAGATTCTGAAGAAATTAAATTGCCAAATAATTATATTTTGGCTATATCTGGTATCGAACCAAGAAAAAATTGGTACAACTTACTTCTTGCCCACAAATTACTGCAAATGCAATATTCCGAGTATGATTCTGAATTAGTTTTTTTAGGGAAATTAATAAATGAAGACTATTATAACCAGCTTATTGCGTTAATTAAAAAGCTGAATATCAAAAATGTTACTTGGATGCTCAATGTTAGTGAAAACAACAAAGAAAAACTATTAAGTGAATCTAAATTTGTAGTATACCCCTCTTTCTACGAGGGTTTTGGTTTTCCTATTTTAGAAGCATTTTCTTTTGGAAAGCCTGTGATCACTAGTAAGATATCAAGCATGCCTGAAGTTGCTAAAGATAGCGCACTGTATATTAATCCTCTAAACTTTAAAGATATTGCTGCGGCTATTTATGTACTTCTTAATGACGAAAAAATCTATCAGCTACTCAAATCTAAGACTAAAGCAAATCTCGAAGCTTTTAGCTGGAGTGAACTTAACACTAGATTAAAATCTTTACTGTCTTACAAAGTATAGTCTGTTATGATTGACAAAAAAATCGGCTAATTGTATTTTTGAGTAGATGTCAGAGTCGGGTCTGAAAACTATTTTACAAAAACATTTATTCAGTGTAGCCTTAATCACCTTATCATTCTTTGCTCTAGTGTTTCTGGTAATAGTCAGTCTGTCAGTGCTTATAAACTATCTACAAAGAATATAGTAAGTAACTGATTTTGTGCTATGTCCTTATACCTAGAAGCTGCTAAAATATTGACTTATACTGCTTTGTCTTACCTATTGGCTATGTGGTGGGCTCCCAGTCTTATCAAATTGTTAGTTTGGTTAAAGTTTTGGAAGAAAAAAAGTAGAAATGTTACCACTACTGGAGAAAAGCTAGAAGTAACCAAAAAATTTTACCAAGAGCAAGAAGAAAAAACCAAAACCCCAAGGGCAGGGGGTCTAATTATTTGGATTACTACTTTAGTCTTTGCTACTAGCTTTTGGATAGTTTTGAAAATGGAGCCAGACAATAAGTTGATCCAATTTCTTAATTTTGTTTCTCGCAGAGAGACTTTTATACCTATTGGAACGTTATTTTTTGGCTCAGTATTAGGCTTTATAGACGATGCTTTGGCTACTCTTGATACAGGAGGTAACTACAAAGCTGGCGGGTTGAAGCTTAGTCACAGATTGAGTTTGGTGACAATTATTAGTGTAGCTATAGGTTTGTGGTTTTACTACAAATTGAACATGGTAGATATAACTTTAATCCCTAATCTTTTGAGTTTGAAACAGCTACATATTGATAGTATTTTTCTCACTTCTTGGATTATTATTCCTGCAACTATAACTGTGTTGTTAGGTTTGTGGAGCAGCTCGATAATTGATGGTTTTGATGGTTTAGCTGCGGGTACATTTATTCCAATTTATTTGTGTTATGCTGCCTTAGCTTTTTCAAGAGGGTTTTACAATATATCGACTTTGTTGATGGTCATGGTAGGCACTATGACTGCCTATTTATGGTATAATATTCCACCTGCAAAATTTACTATGGGTGAGACGGGAGCTATAGGAGTATTGTTGACTTTGGGCGTGGTGTCCTTTTTGATTGACGCTGTATATATTTTGCCTATTGCTGGGTTTATGTTAGTTTTGACCTCAGCTTCAGCTGTTATTCAGATACTATCTAAAAAGATATTTAAAAGGAAGATTTTACTTGCAGCTCCTCTACATCATCACTTAGAAGCTATTGGCTGGCAACGTAATCAAATCACCATGAGGTATTGGCTCATTTCTATAATGTGTTCAGTCCTTGGTTTAGCTATTGGTTTGCTTGTATAATATACCCTGTCAATCTTAACTTGCATAAACAATTAGCAATGTAATCTATTTAGACATAAAAAATAGTATCTTTAGATTTTCTCCACTCTTGCTATATCCTCAATCTTATCAAAATCAGTGTCAAAAGAGTATACACCTGTATTATTTGACTGAATAGAAGTCACAGCTAATATACAGTCAGTAATGTCAATGTTTTTCGATTCATAGTAGTCAAGCGCCTGTAAGTAAAATTTTTTGTTAGCCATTTTAATATTATCAAGAATTAATATAGATAAAATAAGTTTCTTAACTTGATTCCTAGGTAGTGAATACAGTTTTTTTGAACTTAGAATATGAATGATTTCAATAAAAACTGCTTCAGTAATAATTAACTCAACTTTTTTTGCTTCTACTTTTTTTAGAGTATTAAGTACAGACTTTGCTTTTCTCTTATCATCTGCGGTGAAAAATCTAATAAATATATTAGTATCAGCTAAAAATGTCTTCATTTTATCAATTTATCAGAATTCTTAAAATTATCAGCCACATCATCAGAAATAACTTGTCTCATTTCTTTATTAGTCATACCTCCTATATGCTTTGGAGTGTCTACTGACCCTAAAGCTTCTTCAAAATTCATTTCAACTGGCTTTATAAATACTTCACCATTTCGAATTTCAAAGACCACATAATCTGATGCTAGGTAATTACGAATCTCCACAGGGATAGTGATTTGTCCTTTGCTAGTAAACTTACGAGTAATAGTGTGCGAAGGCATATTGATTACAACTATGTGTAAGTGTATAGATCATTATTCTTACTGTCAATATATTTCTTACTAAAGAGATAGAGTTCAAAATATATTATAATACTTACTTCTTGTTAAATAATAAATACTCTATAAATTTACAAAATTTTAAGAGATTAAATCTGGATTATAAAAGAGCTTGTGGGGTTATTTAACAGAGAAGAAAAAATTACTTGACATATCTTGATTTATTTTTTAGAATCAGAACAGTCAATTAAGACTGTTTTACAGCTACCTTCCCAATGTCAGGAAAAAGCATAAACTACTATATAGTTAGTTGATAATTTTTTAATTTGGTAGCTTTTGCTTCTGCCTGTGCCGTAGTTAGATGTGGTGTTAGCTAAGCATTCATCTTACAACAAACAACAAAAATATAATAGATAAACAAAAAATATTTTACTTTTAAAATCAAACAAAAAGTTCACAAAAATAAAAACAGTTGGGTCTGGGTAGAAATATTTTGCCGAAGCTCTGTCTAATTAGTTTAAACATAGCCCGTATTTAAAGGGTAACTGCCTACAATTTCATAATTTTTAGAGGCTTAGTTGCCCTTATTTTTATTTTGTGTTAAATTTGACATATGAGGATAAGTGAGGTTAAATACACATTATAGTAATACAAATATACTAAATAAAATTATGTTTTATATGTTGAATTTATTTCAAAGGAAACAAAAAAGAGCTCAGGCGAAAAAGATTTTTATTTTCTCAGTACTCAGTGGTTTTATATCAGCTGTGGCAGCAATATTTTTAACTCCAAAATCAGGTAAGCAGATGCGTGAGATGGCTACTGATTCTGCTAAAGATGCCAAAACAAAGATTGGAGAAGTTGGGAAAGAAGTAGGCACTAAAGTAAAAGACTGGAGTAAAGAAGCTGCTGTGAAAGCAGAAAGTCTAAAATCTAAAGCTTTAAAAGTCAGTCAAGACACCCTGAAAGCTTTTAACAATGATTTAGACGAGGCTGATAATGGAGTGAAGAAAACTGTAGACAAAGTCAAATCTAAGACTACTCTAGGATCTAAATCTACTAGGAAGACTTCCAAAAAAAATCAAGAAGAAGTAGAAGATCAGAGGTCTGATTCTTTGGACTTATAGTTTTGTACTCTTATCTATTATAGATGTTTCTATTGCAGATCCAAGAAGGTATGATTGTTGTTACTTTATGATCTATTTTATAGGAGGTGTCGGTAGAAGTGGTAAGTCTACTTTAAGATCTAGACTTTGCAAGGATTATGGCATCAGTGGTATAACTACTGATCTACTTACTCAGGTGTTTAGCGTTGCTGACCCGAGCTTTGGTTTAAATTTTGAGTCTCCTTGGGACGTAGGGTATAAGAAAATGCAAAATGTACTGAAAGCACTAGCTACCTACCATCCTAGTACGCATAATTTTGTTGTTGAAGGTTGGCATATTACTCCATTAAATATTTCTGAGTACAGAGAATGGAGTTCTAATAATTTAAAGATGATTGTGCTTGGCTATGCATCTGCGACTACCACTGAGAAAATTAAGCAAATTAAAGAAAATCCAAATTACAATGAGTATACAGGTGAATTTAGTGAGCATGAGCTGCTAAAATATGTTACTAATCTAATAGAGACTAGTAAACGTCACAAAAAAGAGTGTTTAGCCAACAATGTTAGGTATATCGATACTTCAGTTGATTTTAGTTTAGCCTTAGAAGAAGCGACAAAATACCTCATGCAAGATTCTTGACTTGCTTAGTAATTCTTGATAATCTTAGGGTTGGTTGGTCGGACGGTAGCTTCAATAGTTATCAACTATTGGGGAGGAAAGTCGGGACTCCAGTTTAATGAAAATTAGACTATGGGTGGCGGAGTAGTAAACCGCCGAGGGAAACCTTAGGGAGCTGGAAACAGCTGAAAAGTGCAACAGAAAATAAACCGCCGATGTCCGCTATGGAACAGGTAAGGGCGAACACGTGAGGTAAGAGCTCACGCAGGAAGTCGGGCAACCGACCGTGTGGCAAACCCCATCCGGTGCAAGGTCAAGAAAGGTCGACCGCGTAGAGAAATTACCGTCTCCTTGTTAGTATTAGCTAACTTGCTAGACAGAAACCCGCTTACAGACCAGCCAAAAATAATTTATCCTTTTATTATTAAAACAATAATACCTCCGATAACTAATACTACAGTTATAACAACGATAACTAGTCTCCAATTATTATTCTGTACTTGCGGCCCTGCATTTTCTGTTGAATTTGTAGAAGATGTAAAAATAATATCCACACTGTCACTTGCTTCAGGTACTATTTTAGTAAAATCTTTGTTAACTAACTGAACTCTAACTGTTTTTTTGCCCTCACTTAAATCGCTCACACCTAATTCATTAAGGCTAAATTCTGTGTCAGGGTATATAATTTCTCTTGGAGTTTCGTCTACAAATATCTGTAGATACCCTTGTTCTGGTTCATTTTGACCATCTTGGCGTTCTGGTAAAATAGTAAAATTATCTACTTGTAAAATAAATTTGCGTTCTCCATCAATCTTTAAATCTGTTCTGTCTTTGCGTGGTTCTAAAATAGTTATTCTTGGAAACCCCACATCAAGTGAATTATTGTAATTAGTTTGAACGCTTAATTCTGCCCTGTAAGGTAGCAGCTCTCCAGATCCACTAGCAAGTACAAAGATAAACTTAGTATCTGTACTATCAGCTATATTTAGCTTAGCTAATTCAGCGTTTTTGGTGTTGAAGTTTACTTCAGCAGAGTTATTACCTAAATCCTTACTAAAATCAATTATTTTTATGAGGTTTTGATCTATTACTTCATTATAATAGACATTTAGTAAGCCTTTGTTAGGTTGATTAGTAGAGGTGGATTCTAAACTAAAATTTGAGAGCTTTAAAACAAAATTTTGATCTATCTCTTCAGCTAACACACTGCCAGGTGATGGACTTATAACTTCTACACTTGGGTCAGTTGATGAAGAATCAAAATTAAACTGAAAAACTACTTTTGCCGCCGCTACTCCCGAGCTATTTATGTATACAAATAGTAATTGATTATCTCCGCTTACTAGTTTTGAGCTAATCTTGCTTATAGGTAAAGGGCTAGTACCATAATCAGTGATAAAGTTGGTGTTACTAGAATCATCCTGATTATAAATCTTAAGGTATCCACCTCCAAGTGCGGGATTATCTCTGTACTTAACATTTAGATCAACTCCTGACCAACCATATTTTATAGAGTCGTTGATACCGAGAGGATCGTCGTATACCCAGACATTGGTAGATGCTTGCCTTGTGAGCTCGTCCTTTTGATCTTTAACAACTTTACTAATTCTAAGGTTGATTGGGTTTGCTGCAGATTGCTGGGCAGTTGTAATTATGGTAGATGATATAGGTATTAAAATTGCTATTATCAAATTTAGTACAGCACATAACTTACTAAGTCTAACTAACCATGAAAGCATAATTAATCCAAATTTTAATTCAATAATTACTTTAGTCAAGGTATAAGATCATAGCTTGAACAGCTACTTGACACCTGTTGATTATTAGGGTTTATTTTCTTAAACTTATGAATTACATCCAGAAAAATTCCTGTATACACATGCTGTCGCAGTCTCTGGATCGCAAAAAATTTGAATTTGAAATAGTCTTTACAAGTGGCGGTAGCTGGTTCGAGTTACCAGAGGATCGAGGTAAAAGGCATTTGATGGAACACTGCATAGCCTCCAGAACTAAGACTTTGAATTTTCAGCAGCTTAAAGATTTTGAATATAGCGAAAATTTAATGCTAAATGCTTATACTCAACCTATTACTATGGGTTTGACAGTTGGTGGTCACTATTCAGACTTTAAAAAAATGATAGACCTTCTCTTAGAGATGGCTTTTGAACCCAGTTTTGATCAAGACATTTTGAACAGAGAGCGTGAAATAGTTTTACGTGAAATAAGCGAAAGAAGAGGGGATCCAAATTATCGACTACATTTCGAAACTATGGGCAAGGTCTTTACTCCAGATTCTTACTCTAATCATCAAGTTTTGGGTGATATAGAGATGGTTACTCAGACTTCGATTGAAGATTTTTACAGAATGCATAAACAAAATCTCAAAAAAAGTCATGTTTTGTTTTTGTTAAGTGGTGGTGGGATTGATATGGATTACTTTGAGTCCAAACTCAACGGCTATTTGGATCAATCTGAGTTGGTTAATGAGATAGAATCTAAGCCCAAAGTAAATTTTCAGGTAGATAATCATTTTCAAGATTTTCAATTTTTACCAGTGGTTAGTAAGTTAGCTCACAGTCATGCGGAATTAAGTATTTTTATTCCTTGTCATGTGAATTACCAAAACAAGCCTGCTCTACAAGTATTTGAAAGCCTGTTTTTGAAATATGGAGGTATCGTTTATGACAAGTTGAGAGACGAATTAGGCTTGGTTTATGGGATTCACAATGCTTTTGATATTAATTTGCAAGTCCTTGATATCTTTTTATCTTGTGAAATTCAATATATAGATGAGATTCTTCATCAAATAAAAGAAGTTTTTAGTGATTTTTCAAGTGTCTTTAATGAGCAGAAGTTTAATCAGTATAAGCAGATTATAAGAAAAAAACTAGATATTTCTCAAGACACCCTTGGAGCTTCGATCGCCTTTACTCAAAATATGCTAAGAACTTATGGAGTTGCTGAGGAGTACAATGTGTACGCTGATCGGCTAATCGCTGTTACTAAAGATGAGGTAGAAGAGGTGTATAACTATGTACAGAGTTCTTTAGATAAAATGAAAGTTGTCGTCGTCAGTAATGACCCTAAAATAAATAAAATTCAACTCTAATACAAATACAAAAAAAGACAATCTCTGGTAAAGATTGTCTAGATCAAAGAGATTGTCTTTGATAAATGAGCATTGGCTGTCTTTAAAAGACAGCTAAAAAATGTTTAAAATCTAAACTGAGTTTAGTCAATACTACTCTCAAAAATTATTTGGAGACACAATAAAATCCGCGCAAGCGGATTTTATTGTTTTCTTTTGATCTATTTAATTAGGGGTTTAACTAACTAAATCTTTAAGACCTTTTCCTGCTTTAAAATTAACTACAGTTGACTCTGGGATGTCAATTTCGGCGCCAGTCTGAGGATTTCTTCCTTTTCTTGCATTTCTTTTACTTGTCTTGAAAGTTCCAAAACCTGTAAAGGTGATTTCATTACCCTTCTTTAAATTAGTACTAATTAAATCTAAAAATGATTCTAAATACTTGCTAGCTTCATTTTGAGAAATGCCGTTTGTGTCGGCAAAATCCTTAATAAAATCGGTTTTAGTTACTTTAGTTGTGCTTTGTGCCATATAATTAATATATAAAATTTATAATTCTAATTACAGAAAATTAGATTTAATAATTGTTTTGTCAAGTTTTTTGGTTTAAATACTGCTAACTATCAAATCAGCTTATCTATTTATCCCAATGTACCATATACCCCAGCCCCATCGAAAGTCGTCAATTTGCCATCCTTTATTGTGGGCTAGTTGGCGTAGTTCATCACTTTTTTTATAATCTTTAGATTGTTTAGCAGTCCATCTTTGCTCGCCAATATCCAAAATTTCTTCAGGTAGATCGAGATTAAATAGCTTTAGGTTCAAAAATTTACTATCAAATTTGGAAAGTGCTTTATGATCATGAATAGCCATGATATCTTTAGACTGAATACGGTTAACTACTTTATGTAGATATTCTTGATACACATCTAAAAACTTAGGTATGTTTAGATCTTCACATAATATGCTTAACCATTGATTTTTTAATGATAAGTACCGGTCATCATCCAAGTTTTCAAGATTTGGTGATTGGTTGAAAGACCTTATTTTGGAGACTTCTTTCCGAAGATTATGTAAGCGATTTTGACTTTGTTCTAGTTTTTCCCAAGTAAAATTGAGTTGTTCAGAGTAATGATGCTCCATTAACACCAATCTGTAAGCTAAAGGGTCAAAGCCTCTAGCTTGTATATCGTGAACTGTATAAGTGTTTTCTAAGCTTTTGCTCATTTTTGTACCATCTACCAAAACATGTTTCCAATGTACCCAGTATTTTGATAAATGGTAGCCAAGTGACTCTGCTTGTAATATTTCGTTCTTATGGTGAACAGGAATATGTTCCTCACCGCCTGAGTGTAAGTCTATTAAAGTAGTTTTTTGTAGATCAGCGTTATACTTTACCTCTCTGCGCGCTAGAATTTTGGTTATCATTGCTACACATTCTGAGTGCCAGCCTGGAGCTCCATATTTAGCTAATAAAGATTCTCTGTTATCAGATTCATCAAAGTACGATTCATCTAAATCCTGAATCAATTCTACTGCTTCTGGAAAATCCTTGAATTTCCATTTTTGTAAGCTGTGAGGATCCACAAATTTCCACAAGGCAAAGTCGGCTGGGTTTTTGGTTGTATTTTTTATGTCACGCTTTGTGAATTGGCTATTTCCCGGAGTTTTAGGTACTCCTGGTAGTTCGTTTATGTGATCGATTATTTCTAGATTATTTTGACTATCAAAGTATATTCCATCCTCTAGTATGTAAGCTTTTTTATGTTTTACTAAGGATAGGGCTAAAATCATTTGAGATGGTATGTATTCTGTTGCTTTGGGTTGGTACTTACCGCTCGGTAATTCTATCCCTAATAATTTTGTTTGCTTTAAATAGTCACCTAAGTAATACTTTATGATTTCTTGTACACTTTTGCCATCTCTTTTTGCACCTTTTTCAATTTTATCTTCACCTTGGTCAGCATCATCTACCAAATGTCCTACATCTGTGACGTTATGAACTAGCTCTATACTCCACCCAGCTAGATTAGCAATTTGCACAAAAGTAGCCGGAAACCAAGCACCTCTCATATTTCCTATATGTTGCGTGCTATAAACAGTAGGTCCGCATGAATAGTACTTAATATGTCCTGGACTTGTAGTTTTTGCTGGGTCTAAAGTTACTTGCTGCTTTAAGTAAGAATCAAAAAAACTTATTGAGTGAATACTATCTTCCATATAATCTAGGTAATCTCATTAATCATGAGAATTTATTGATAGCAGGTCAAGCTCTGCTTACTTATTTGTGACAGTTCTAGCACTATAGATGTATATTATCTTAGCTATGGTAATTATGCTTAAGGATATGAGTGTATAAATTGTAATGGATAGTACGGTATTGTAAGCGTGATCTGCGAGAATACCTAGCGCTGCCCAGATTAAAACAGCTAAGGTAGTAAAGTTTTTGTGTTTTATACTTATTATCGAGTTGATTAGAAAAGCTAGTACTAATACACATCCACCAAATACTCCTTGAATAAAGGGATCTAAGTTGTTTAAGCCAGCTTTATACTGAAGAAACGTAGTAATATTGATAGCTGAAGCAATTATAGTCCAGCCAAGGTATAATAGATACCAGCTTGTAACTATAGTACGCACAGTAGAGTTTTGAGATTTATTGAGTTCCGTGTAGACTTTATAATTAAGCAAGACTAATAAAAATAACAAAATAGCGCTCAATCCGACTTGGAAGTAATGCCAACTAAAAATCCACAAGCAGTTCACCACGCACGATATTAGAAAATAGATTATGGCAGCTTTAGTGACTTGGAATTTATTACTAAGAATAAGTAGACTAGTTATAATCAAGCCTAGGTAAATTAAAGCCCATATTGAAAAAGTAAAACCTGCAGGAGTAATTACTGTGTAGTATATATCTGAGATTTCTCCTGTAGTAATGTTGTTTAAAGGAAGTCCAGTCGCTAAGTAGTTTATGATTACAGTAACTGTTGTACTGATTAAAAAAAGTGATCTGATGGCTTTATTAAGCATAGATAAAGGATAAAAGCTTACTAAGTTTTTGTAAAGTTTTCTAGATTCGAGATTGAAGCGCAAAAAAAAGACCTGTATCTTAAATTATACAAGTCTTATAGATAATTGTGACTACACCTTTTTTTCGTAAGTTACAGTCACCTCTCCGTTTCCGGTAGAGGTCTTAATTGCCTCATACTGATCTGGATTTTCTACAACTTCATGTAGTTTACTAACTGCATCTTCACCTGAAGACCCAATAATTTCTATAATAACTCTTTTATTCATCTTTTAGACTCCTAAAAAAAGTCAGTAACTAATTACTGACAAAAAGATTCACTACTAATGAAACTAATTTTGGTTCTTGTTCTTATATACCTCCTTCTCTTGAAGTTAATGAACTCTACAATCTGATCACAATTAATTGAGGTATGTCAAATACCTGTTTGAGGTGCTATTGTAATTTTAAATACTACTTTCGAAGCTAGAATTTAGTTTTAGACTTATTCTATTCCTTACTTGTTTTCTGAGATCAGAGATTAATTTACCATTAGTTTGTTTAGTTGCTTTAAAATCTAATATTTGCATGGTGTAGCCTGATATTTTGCTTTCTCCAGAAGAATGACTTAGGATTTCATCTTTACTAGCAGCTTTTAGCTCAGGTAGCCAGTATCGAACAAACTGTAAATCTGGGTCTCTATCAAGAAGGTTTTTCGTAGGATCATAAATTCTAAAACTTTTCGAAAGTGGGTTAGTAATCCCAGCTTGCATCTGCCATTGCCAATGATCAATAGCTACATCACCATCTATTAAATAATTCATAAAGTGTAGAGCTCCTAATTTCCAGCTAATACCACAGTTAATGCACAAGAAAGTAGCGACCATGGCTCTCATTCTGAAGTTTAGCCATCCTATAGTCTTTAATTGTCTCATACTTGCGTCTACTAGGGGAAAGCCAGTCAGACCATTTTTCCAAGTTTCATAAAGTAGTCTTTTGTCTGAGGTTAAATCTATATCATCATGCAGCGGTTCAAACTCTTTAAATCTAGTTTCTAAAACATGCTCGGGTTTAAGATATAATTTATTAACAAAGCTGTCTCTCCACCTCAGTCTTTCTAAAAAGGCTCTTGCGGTAATATTTAAACTTTTATTATTAATTTTATAGTGCTCAACGACTTTCTGGTAAATAAATCTGGTACTTATATTTCCAAAAGCGATGTTTGGTGATAAATGGGTTGTGCTACCTTGTAGACTTAACCATGGTCTAGACAGTTTCCAATGGTAACCACTGATTCTAGAAGTTAGAAAAGACTTTAAAGTACTTTCAGCTTGTCTTTGTCCAGCAGAAAAGAGCCTCTTCTCAGGAAGCCAGAAACGCTGGTATTTTGTTTTTAGCTCATAGAAGCTTATTCTTGGTACTTTGGTATGTAGATTTATGGTTCGAATCTGGGTAGGCTCTACCCATAAAGCTTCAGAGTTGTAAGCATAGTAAGACTTTCTCCAAGAGTCCATACTTAGAGGTTTTATTTCTAAAAAGCTATTTTTGCCTACGATAGTTTCTACACCTAAGCTTTGGCATAACTTGAATATTTCTTTGTCCCTTGCTATTCCATAGTTTATTTGTACATCAGCGTTATAGTATAGTTTTGGGGTGTGACCTATTGAGATTAAACCAGTAAGTAAAGATTTGATAACATCTTTTGAGTTTCCTTCAAATAAGGTGAGGTGAGATTTTTTGGTTTGTAAATCGTTATGTAAGCTTAGTAGGCTTTCAAATAAAAAAGTAGTTCTGGAATAGCTAATCTCTGACCACTGCGTGTAGAAGAAAGGATCAACTATAAAAAAGGGTAGGCAGGGGTGTCCAGAGTCATTGCTCATACTCACCATTTGATTATCAACTAGTCTCAGGTCTCTTCTGAACCAAACTAAATTTAAGATCATGTGTGATTGTAGTTTAAGTTATTTTTAGGAAATTGTTAATCCATAAATTACTGGAATTGTATTGACAATCTCAGTTTAAGTAAGTAACTTAAGTTAGTATGAAATTATGTGTTTTCGGAGCAACCGGACAAACTGGTAAGCCATTTATTAAAAATGCTTTAGAGTCTAAGTATAAGCTAAACGCTTTAGTAAGGGATCAAAATAAATTAGATAATCAACTTTTTGACAGTGTCAAAGTAGTGCAAGGTGATATTCTAAATTCTGATAAGGTTGAAGAAGTTATTAAAGGTTGTGATGCAGTTATAAGTCTTATTGGTCACACTAAGGACTCGGATGCTAGGATGCAAACTAAGGGTATTGAAAATATTATTCAGGCAATGAAAAAGCATAAAGTTGATCGACTCATCAGTCTTACAGGAGCGGGAGTTAGCAGTGAAGGGGATCAGCCAAAGTTTATTGATAAAGCGGTGAAGTTTGCTATGGGTCTTTTTGCTAAGGATATTTTGCAAGATGGCATAGAACATGCTGAGTTGATTAAGAAAACTAATATTAACTGGACGATTGTGAGAGCTCCTATGTTAAATAACGATGATCCAAAAGGTGAGTATGTGATTGGCAAAGTTGGCGATTCTAAGCTAGATATTAAGATTTCTAGGAATGATTTAGCCAGAGCAATTTTGGACATGATCGATGATAAATCTACCTACGGTCAAATGCCGGTAGTAGCTTGGGGAAAGTAATATATGAGTGCTTATAATTCTGACTTTACATCGCTCAAAGGCTTGTTTTCTCTGTTTTTTATAATTTAGTCTAATTTTATTGGTAAATATATGACTGCAATATATGCTTTAACTGCCTATAAAAAAAGACTTATACCAAATAGTTTATAGTATAAGTCTAAATAAATCCCCATGTTACTCTTCTAGAGTCAGGGTCCAGCTAAAATGTTAAAGATTAGCTGAACTTGCTAATCAAAATTATCTATTTTTAGTTAGTCAATACATAAAAATTGCTGATGAGCTAAAAATAAATATACTTATACTTAAAATTTTA
>JBCDGH010000012.1:0-30793 GCA_038751365.1 Patescibacteria group bacterium
ACCTTTATATAAATTACTTTCTATAGTTTGTTGAAGTAATCTTTTTATCATAAAAGCTAAATTTGGTTAGTTGTCAATCCAATTTAAGCTAAATTTGGTTAGTTGTCAATCCAATTTTATTGGTTTAAGTACACAACCTGTACTACTAATTCAGATAGGACTCTTGCATATCTTTAAATTTATTAATTTTAGAATTAAGCTTAAAAGTATCAACGGCCTTCATATTAGCCATACTTTTGTACTGATCCAAGTAGGCAATAACTAAATTCAAATTAGATATCCTTCGATTAGACCATTCTTGAAAAGAAGTTGCCAAATTAAGCAATTCTGGCTGACTTTTGTACTGATTTACTGAATAATTTTTTCTAACTTCCAGTGATTTCTCTATCGGATATTTTTGTATCAAATCCATAAGAAGATCAAAGTCAGGAATACTCATCTTCACAATTTTGTCAGAAATATTCTGAGCCCATTTTTCTTTAGCAAGATCATTGACTTTTCTAAAGGTTTCGCTAGAATTCTGATTGGTTTTAAGAATACCTAATTCAATATCAATCATTGTTTTATTTTGTGTATTTGGATGTGGACTACGATAAGTCTTTATTTTTGAAAACTTATCAAGGAAGTTTAGTACACTACCAGGAGCATCTTTAGTAGCAAACATATAGTTATTAGGTCCGCGCCTTCCAAAACCTATGGTGGCTAATTCTTCATCAGTAAACTTTCGACCTAGTATTTCTCTAGGAGTTAGAGCAATTAATTCATCGTAAGTTGCCTTATCTTTTGGATCTGATAAATTTAAATCAGGATATAAAACTTGGATTATCGTATCTCTGACTGACAGACTAATAGCCTTATCGCCTTCGACTACACTGATTCCATTTAGTCCTTTGATCTGATTATCTATAACAACTAAAGTGGAAATTTTATTTTTAATAAGCAAGCTCTCTATTAAAGACGGAGAAGCTACGACTTCACCAAAGACTGGTTCATATGTGTACCTAATAAAACTTTCATATACCTTCCTAATAATAGCATACTTAGTGTCTTTAAGCTTGCTTTCTAGTAGTTCATTTTTCTGCGATAAATCAATACCCTTAGCCTCTAGACCTTTATTATACGCGTCTTCGAAAAGCTTGATCTGACCAAAATAGTATTGAAAAACAGGATTACAATACCACAATTTGCTATACTCTTTCAAAAAAACTTGGTCGTTTTGTGACTTTACTAAGTCTAAGTGGAAATCTCTAAGATCATTACGATGATCAATTTGATCGTTTAGCATTTTTAAGGTAGCAGGATCTTTCAAAGTAAGTTCTAGCTCTTCCGGACTGAGTAACATTCCGTACGAAGACAAGATTTTTTCTGACAACTCTTTTGCTCGTGGATCTTTATTATCAGAAGTCTTAAATATGTCAGGATCCTTAATACCTATTCTGGTTTGTGCGATTTGACCGTCAGGCTTAGAGACTGTAACTTCAAGTTCTTGAGCCTTAGCTTGGCTTAATTTAGTAATAATTTCAAGAACATAATCTACGATCTCTTCCGAACACTTAGTTTTAACCACTATCTCGTCACCACCGTATCTAGAAAAAGAAACATTTATATTATCAGCATACCGACTTAGTTTCGGATCAGTATTTTTCAACTTATCAAATTCTAGTAGGGCTTGTTGAACTGCGTAGTTACCCCCTTGAATAATTATATCGCCATTTGCCCTGCCCACACCAACTTTTTGACCATAAGTATCAGCATCTTTAACACCTTTTATATCGTAAAAACCAAAACCAATAGTCTCACCTTCCTTCAAGTCTTGTAAATCTTGAGCAGTTTCTACAATAAAGCCTGGTCTATTCTGAGTATAGACTTTATATTTTTCAAAATCACTGATTTCAACTCCAGACCCACTTTCATAAGATTTCAAGCCAAGTTTACTCAGCACTTCAGGATCGTATGATTTAGCTACTCCAGTATCGAAAACTAAGGTTCTGAATAGGTTTGTGATTGTAGGCAATATTCTCTGCAAGAGCTTTTTATCTTTAATATCCGAATTTAAAAGAGTCTGTAACGGCTCCATAGTTTTTGCTAAAACCGTATTCTGGGCAATAAGACTTTTAAATTTGTCTAGCTCTTCACTGTTACTATTTTCCAGATATCCTAACAATAGGTTTCCAACAGAGACATCAAGGTCTAATATCTCTTTGGTTCTATCGTAATTTATATTTGGTAAATTGTTTTTTTTGTTATCTAAAGTTCGATCTAACATTTGTTTTCTGTTTAATTTTTTGTTGCCACTAAGTATACCTTACTTACTTAATATGAGCAAAACTTTGACATTTTACTTTTTCAACAGTCTAGTACCTGAGATGACTTTCGACACGCACCAAGAAGAGCTAGATTTTTTGGACTCTATGGGTTTTTCAACCAACCCATTTAATAAAATAGCAAATAGCATAGATCAAGCCTGGGAAATAAGTCAGGAGTTATCGAAAAATAAACAGGACCTCAATTATCCTATCGACGGTTTAGTTATTAAACTAAATAATAATCATCTCGTAGAAGAGCTTGGGGTAGTCGGCAAGACACCTAGAGGTTGGTGTGCAGTTAAATTCAAAGCTGAAGAAGTGACTACTAAAATTGTTGGAGTAAGTTGGTATGTAGGAAGAACTGGTAGAATTACCCCTGTAGCTGATCTAGAACCAGTTGAACTAGCTGGGACGACAGTGAAAAGGGCTTCTCTGCACAATTATAAAGACTTTACCGAAAAAAACTTACACCCTGGTGACACTTTGGTAATTCGAAAAGCTGGTGATATTATTCCTGAAGTAGTCCAAGTACTAACAAATCTACAACAAAGCACATCTACTTTCATAGCTCCCAGTAATTGCCCATGCTGCCATTCAGAGCTTGTGTTTTCAGAAACAAATGTTGACTTGATATGTAAAAATCCAGATTGTCCAGACCAAGTAGTGCTTAGGTTAGCTTATTTTGCTCAAAGAAATATCGCTAATATTACCGGTCTTTCAGAAAAACTAATTCGAAAATTTGTAGAAAAATTTGGAGTCAAAGATATCCCAGATTTATACGATTTGCCTTACCAACAGATTCAAGAGCTCGAAGGTTTTGGTCAAAAGTCTGTAGAAAATCTAGCTAATTCAATCGAAAAATCTAAGCTGATTCCAGACTACAAATTTTTAGCTGGATTAGGGCTTGAAGGGGTAGGTCCTGAAGTAGCTAAACTTATATGCGCCCAAATAGACCAGGATGATAATACCTAACCTACAAACAAAACCTTCTCAGATTTATTTACTCTTCTTTCAAAGCCTGAGTAGGCTGAATTTTAACCGCTCTCCTAGCCGGAAGTAAAGCAATAATATAACAACATACTGAGATTCCTAATATTGTTAGGGCACTACCTAAAAAGCTGAAACTTAAGGGTGTATAATCTTTGATACTTTGCAATGGTCCATTTAGTAAAATAGGATTTACTACTAGGCCAATAACCCAACCAACTATAACTCCTGCTAAACTCCCCCAAAAACCCAATAAAGAAGACTCTAGTGTAATCATTGATAGCACCTGCCAATTAGTCATACCTAGAGCTTTCATCAAACCCAGCTCTTTAGTTCTCTCAATCACAGACATCAACAAAGTATTAGTCACTCCAAATAAAGAAGCAATTATTATTAATACACTAAAAGCACCTAAACCGAATTGTAGAGTATAGACTAAACCAAGCACTTCCTGACTAATATCTTCTAAAGTAATACTAAATAGACCTAAATCAGAAATTTTATTTCTCAATTTTTCTAGCTCAGAATCTGAAATATCATCATTAAAGTAAACTGTAAAAGACGTATACGAACCGGCTAAAATACTATTTGGATTATTCAGTTTTTCTAGATCTTCAACTTCCGAACGAGTCAGAACAATACTTTGAGAAGTAATTATAGTAGGTTCAAAAACAGCTTTTATTGTATAAGACCTAGTTAATTTTTCTTGATTTAAAGTTTTAAAACTCAACTCTACATTTTGATTAATTACCTCTTCGTTGCTTCCAATATCTAGAACACGAATATAACTAGTTGGTAAAATTATGTCATTTTTATCCAAATTATCCAGAGATCCAGAAACTAACTGATAAATTTCTTTATCTTCTTGATTATAATCAACTAAAGTACCAATAAATTTTTTACCATTTTCATACTGTATATATTCAGTGTCAATTGAATTAACGGGATTAGTATTAATTTTAGTAATTTCTTCAATTTTTTTAATTTTCTCTAGGTCTGTATCATCTAACAATTTTCTTCCAAGAGCATCTGCACTTCCTGCATATTCTGTAGGATCACCAAAGCCTGAGCTTTGCGCGGCAGATCTTTCAGAAGCTGTGACTAGGAGTTGATTACTTTGACCTAAAGAATTAGATAAGTTTACAATATACTTATTAGCTCCGTTACCTATAGAAAAATTGATGATAATCGTGGTAACTCCTATTACAATAGCTAAAAGTGTAAGAACAGTCCGAGTTTTGTTTTTCCAAATGTTAGAATTTGCGGTTTTAAATAAATCTAAGATAGTCATATTAATTAATTAATTTACCATCACTGATAGTGACTTTTCTGGGGCATTTATTAGCTAATTCTTGATCGTGAGTTATGATTATCAAGCTTGTTTGCTGTTTTTGATTAAGCTTCAAAAGAAGTTCAAAAATATTAGCTGCATTTACTGAATCCAAAGCACCAGTCGGCTCGTCAGCTATAATTACTTTAGGTTCAGTTACTATAGCTCTAGCAATAGCCACTCTTTGCTTTTGTCCTCCAGATAAATTCTGAATTTTAGCGTCTATTTTATCCTCTAGACCAACATCAGCGATAGCTTTTTTAGCTAAACTCAACCTTGACTGCCTACTATACCTACTAATTTTCAGAGGTAGTAGCACATTATCTAAGACAGTAGAATTCGAAAGTAGATAGTATTGTTGAAAAATGTAACCAAATATATCTCTTCTTACTCTAGCAAGATTTTTACTACTAAATCTAGATACATCTTGATTATCAATAAGCAAACTACCACTAGTGGGAATGTCTAAACATCCTAATATATGACCCAAAGTAGATTTTCCTGATCCAGACTTACCGACTACAGCTAGTATTTCTGACGGCTGTATTTTTAGATTAATCGAATCCAAGGCTTGAAAAGAGGTTTGTTTATTATTTTGGTTAAAGATTTTGGATAATTTTTTTGCTTCCAGCATACTGTAGTTTTAATTTTATCGGATATAGTATAGGCTAAGCTTTACCTTTATGCAAATCAACGTTAAAAGGATTATAAGAAACTATAGCTAAGGAGCTATTCCAGATCTATTTACTCTAGATCGTGATGGCTGCGGAGTGACACTTTGATTACTAGCACTACGTCCAAAAGCACTGTCAATAAGATTGATCTGACCTATTGCTACGAATGTAGAGAAGATAATCACCGCAATACCAATCAACTTGTATGCAAAAGTACCTGTACCAGGTCCGTATTTTTTCTCGAACCAACCCAAAAAAAGTATATGATGATTAAAATAAAAAGCATCTTTAATCAAAAATACCCCTACAACAAGACCTATAACCCCAACAATAAAGTTTGACCAACTAAAATTCATAAATATAGATTATTCTACGACAAGTGATGATCCTTGACAAGACACACTACCTGAAGTTCCTATTAGTTTATATTGTATATGGACTTTATCTTTCAGGTTGTTAGCATTCTTTTTTGGTTTATAGTCATTTTAATACCGTTAGTAGCTTTTCATGAGTTAGGTCACCTATTGATGTCGCGACTCGTCGGGGTTAAGGTAATGGAGTACGGTATAGGTATACCTCCAAGGTGGTTGTATGTTCGGTGGAAAGGTATTATTTGGTCTCTAAACTATATTTTACTAGGAGGGTTTGCCCGTATATACGGTGATCATGATGCTATAGACGAGGCTCAAGAAACAGCCAAGACTGACCAGGCTAAAGCAAAGACTGAGTACTTAGAGAATAGGCTAGCAGAATTAGTAGCTAACCAGGAAATCAAGTTTTTTTTGGAGGAAAATAATTTAGATTATGATGGGTCTTGGCAAGGCTTTGAGAAGTCTAAATTTGCGAGAGGTACTCAAGTTTCATCCGAAAGTGAAAAAATAGCAGAATATGAAGCCTTGGTAAAACAACTAGAAACTTTGATTGAGTGGGAATTTGAAAGTAAATTAAAATCTAAAGAGGCTTTCTTTTCTAAGAATTGGTTTCAACAGACTTTGATTATATCTGGTGGAGTAATCTTTAATCTGATTGCTGCTGTAGCTTTGTTGTGGATAATGTTTACTACCACTGGCACTTTAGCTCAAAACTCTTTTCCAGAAAGTAATACTAGCATTAGTCAATATGCCAATATAGCCGAAAAGTCTGAATATCTAAATACTCCAAGAGTAATAGTTGATGGTGCCGCTTACAAAGCAGGTGTACGTGGAGGTGATGATTTAATTAGCTTAGCAGGTAGAGATTTAAGCAATATCCAAAGCCTTGAGGAATTTAAGGCTATTCTGAGTGACAATGAAGGTCAAGAAGTTCCGATTGTCTTTAGAAGCAATGAGACAGGAGAATTTATAGACCAAACCGTCAAGCTAGAAAAAAATGATGATGGTGATGTGTATTTGGGAGTAATAGATGTAGGTTATAGAATAAACTATAAGGCCAAAAATATAGGTAGCGGTTTCCTCATGGCAGTTGATCAAACTTGGAATTTTTTTACTCTAAATTTTAAAGCACTTGGAGAAGTAGTAGTTGCTTTACTACCACAAACTCAAGATAGGGCAGCTTTAGAATATGTCAGTGGCCCTCTAGCTGTAGGCAGCATTAGCTCAAACATATTTACCCAGTATGGATTCTCAGGTTTATTACTTCTGATGGCACTTATATCTATTAGTTTAGCTGCTTTCAATACACTACCTCTACCAGCCTTGGACGGGGGAAGACTGGTTATCATTACCTTAAATAAAGTCTTCGGTAAGCGTAACAAAAAGTGGGAAGCAATAGCTATTAGTATAACTTTCTTTGCCTTACTAGCACTGGGTGTATTGATTGCTTTCAAGGATGTCCAGGGTATTATAGCTGGAAAATACTAATGAATTTTAGATAATATAGGAGTTGAATTATTCTAGATTGTGTGCTATGTATGCAATATGACAGAATTCAAAGGATTTAAGTATACTAAAAATAATAAAGAAAAGAAATCATATATTGATAGACCAAAACTTAAAGATCCAAGCAAATCCCCATTTGCAGGTCTAGACAAATTAAAGTCTGCAAAATTGAGGCAAAAAAGAATGGTAGCTTTAAAAAATAAGCCTCCAAAATATGAAGTCCTAAAGCCAACTGAGACTAAAACAGAAGGTATCTTTGAGGTAGAATCCTATATTACCAAATTAGAAGATAGTAGAGAACAAGTAGATTTTTGGAAAGTTCCACATATATATGATGAATATTGGTCAACTTCAAATGACAATTATTCTTTGAAATTACATCACCATACTATCTCTGGTATACATGAAGATAATATAACTGGGATGATTAACTCTTTTGGGGAGCAAAATTGTGAAAACCAAGAAACATTCAAATCTTACGCCGAGTTCAAAATTATCAATAAGGTCACTGGGGATGTTGTGAATGAATTTGGACCAAAAGAATATTTTTCTAAGCAGATGTGGGATTATAACAAGTACCATTTAAAAAATGAGATTATCTCAATAGATGAGCTTGTCGCCTTAATTGAGCAAAGTTATGAAGCAGGCGGAAGTATTAATAATGATACTTTTAAAGAGAGGAGACATAGCCTTATCAAAGAGAAAAAAGCAAAAAAAATTTTAAACGAATTTAGCAAAAACCATATATATAGCTCTCCTTACCAAGGATATAGCTTAGGAGGAATTAGTATCGCCAAAGTAATAAATTATTGGCTAAGTAAATTAACAAATCCAAACGAAAATCAAAAAAATAAGATCAATAACTGGATTGATAAATACTATAATGCGATAACTAAAGATTTTCTTGAGTGTGTAAAGCAAGAAGGTTTAAAAGTCTCTGAGTATTTGAAAGCTAAAAAAGAGATCCCAAAAAACTACGACCCTGCCGGGAAGTTAGATGGATCTTCTTTTCTCGAAATTGATGGTAGAATATACTCAAATCAAATGACTTATCTATCAAAATCTCCAAGTGATTTCTTTCAATATCCAGAAGATTATATTTTGAGACAAATGGGAATTGACTTCAAACAAAAAGGCTGCGCTCTCGACTATATAGATGAATTCTATGCTTTAGTAACAAACTATGAATTCCCAAGCTTCGGTAATCAAAGGATATTTGATGATGTAACCAATGGTTATTTCAAATGGGAAGAATTTTATAATGAGATTGTAAGAAGTGGCTTAATGACTAAATTTGAATTTAATGAGCGAATTACTAATGAAGATTCACAGTTTATAAGTAAGTTATTCAAAAGTTGCTTCGATAGTGCTGAGTTTAATCACGGTAGATATTTAGGTATTGACTAAGATTATACCTATTATTAAAAGCCTAAACGCTTAGATACTTAGCTATTTTGCTTATCTCAATCCTCTCTTGGGACATAGTGTCTCGATTCCTTAAAGTTACTGTACCGTCTTCTTTGGTCTGATAATCTATAGTGACGCACCATGGAGTACCATTTTCATCTTGCCTACGATAGCGTTTACCTACTGATCCAGACTCATCATAATCACAGGAGATACTTTGTTTTTTCAAATTCACATAAATCTCTTTTGCCACGTCAGCTAAACCGTCTTTCTTCATCAAGGGCAAGATAGCAACTTTGTAAGGAGCTAGATGGAATGGCAATTTAAGGACTATTCTTTTTTCATCTAAAGATTGCATATATCGTACTAAATAATGTTGGTATTATCTTATTCCTGATTATAAAATTCAAACATACAAGCTAAAAACATCCGATTAAAACCCAAGGAAGCTTCGATAATATAAGGGTTGTAACGTGTATTAGTTTCCGGGTCTAAGTAGCTCAGGTCTTGCCCACTAAACTCACTATGCTGGTCAGTGTCGTAGCTAGTGCGATTATGTAGACCCCCAATTTCCTTCCATCCCATATCTCCGAAGTAGTAATCTATGTCCCAAGCGTCCTTAGCATAAAAAGCTCTTTCTTCAGAGCTGTGCTGTCTCCAACGTAAATTTTCCGGATTTAGACCTAAAGCCTGCACATAAAAATCCCAAGTATAATTTTTCCAGTGTTCATACCACTCATCTTCAGTTCCAGGTTTTACAAAAAACTGCACGTCCATCTGCTCAAACTCCCGAGTGCGAAACATAAACTGTTTTACTGTAATCTCGTTACGGAAAGTTTTGCCAATCTGAGCTATACCAAAAGGTAGTTTACGGCGTGTAGTCTCTTGTACAGCTTTCCAGTTCAAATAGATATTTTGACAGCTTTCACCCTTTAGATAGGCTACTGACCTCTCATCTTCTACAGGACCTAAATGAGTCTTAACTAATAAATTAAATTTCTTGGCTTTAGACAAAGCATTACCATCAGGTGATTTTAGATTGTTATCAAGAATAATCTGGTCTATCTCCTCAGCGTTTAAAGATCCAGCATCTTCCACTAAATCTCTATCCTCGATCAAATGATCCGCTCGGTAACGTTTGCGAGTGACTACATCCTCTACCAACAAATCACTAAACCCTCCAATATGACCACTAGCTTCCCAAGTCTTTGGGTGCATAAAAATAGCTCCTTCAATCTCTACAACATCAATCCGAGAAGTAACATTCCAAAGCCTCCACTGAGATTCAATATTCTTCTTCAGTAAAGTGCCTACAGGACCAAAATCGTAGGTAGCAGCAAAGCCTCCGTAAATTTCACTAGAGGGATATACAAAGCCTTTTCGGCGACAGAAATCGACTATAGTTTTTAGCTTTAATCCACTATTAGTTGGCATAAATACAAAGGTATACAGCTAGAAATAAGGTGATAATCTCCAATCTTGTCAATGCTTGCACAGATAAAAAACCTATTGTATAATATGAGTAAATGGAATTATTACACAGATCACTTACTTTTGGAATCAGCCTCATAGTTGCCACTGTTGCAGTAGGCGGTGGTGTCCAATTCAGCTACAAGACTGTTGACGACTCAAAAGCTGTTCAAGAGATCTTATATCGAGAATCAGATAGTCAAGTACTTGGAGCCTCTTCTCAAGGTTCGACAACTAATCCTAAATGCCCAGATACAAGCCCTATCATTGGCTGGATAGACTATCGTGGAAAGAAGACTATAAAGGATAATCTACCAACAGACATAGAAGCTAGTAGCTGTTTCAAAGATCATAACGAAGCTAACCAAGCTGGTTTTTTCTTATAGAGAAATTTATACCAGTTACACTTTTAACTTTCACAACTTCACACTAAAAAGCTTACTTGCTAATAGGTAGATAATTATTCCCCAAAGACTTAAAAAACCTATCTGTATACCCACCTGCCCAGACCATAAAGGTAATCCGTCCAAGCTAACCAATCTCATAGCCTCATTAAAATTATATAAAGGCAATAACTTTGCAATAGCTTGTAGCCAACCTGGCATACTATCCACAGAAAAGAAAGTACCTGCTAACAAAAATTGAGGCAAACTAATAATATTGCTTAAAGGTCCTGCTTGATCTTCATTCTTACTTACCCCAGCTACAATATATCCTAAACCTAAAAATACTACCAAACCAAAGGTAATAATCACCAACATCTGCAATAGACTCGTAAAACCTCCTTGCGGATTATAATCAAAAAAAACCACAGCTAGAAATAAGAGAAGTAGATTTTGCGACAAGCTTACCACTATTCTAGCCAAAGAATGCCCAGCTATAAAAGGCATAGATTTTGCAGGAGTTGCAAATAACCTTTTGAGAGTTAGGCTATTCTTCAGACTAACAAAGCTAAAACTGGTAGCAGAAATTGCCGCAGACATAATTGAAAAACCCAAAATCCCTGGTAGAACAAAATCAATATATTTACCACTACGACCAACTAAAGATTTTTGCTGTATATTGTATATCGTGGGTCTATCTTGTAAGCTTAATTTATCATTTATGGCGGACAATATACTTAAAACTGCGGTACTATTTTGAGTTTTAGACCTATTAGTAGTTACTTCCACTTCCAGCACTCCATTATATGAAACTACAGCATCAAGATTACTAATCTCTAGTTTTTTCAATAAATCTTCTTTATCACCATAAGTTATAGTAAAAACATCTGTATTCTCTAAAGCTCGAGTGTATGATAAATGACTTGGAACGTCACTTGTGGTAATACCCAGATTATAAGTAGTTGCCGAATTATCAAAAAAGGCGAAAGAGAAAATAAAAACTAGCGGGAAAAAGAAGCCAAAAAATAAAGCTGAAGGGTTTCGAAAGCTAGACTTCAAGGCCACTACAAAAAAACCCCAAAATTGCCTAAATAATACTCTGTTCATATATTAATTTAAAATTCTTTTTGACTTACTCACGAAGCTGCTTACCAGTAAGATGTAAAAAAACGTCTTCTAAGGTAGCACCCAGCTTTGGCTCAGGGCGTTTAAAGCCTTTTGCTAAGAGGTTGTCTACCAAGGCTTCTGTAGTATTAATTTCCAAAAGGTGGCCATCGTCCATAATAGCTATTCTATCGCACAATGCTTCAGCCTCGTCCATATAGTGAGTAGTTAATACAATTGTTTTACCTCTGTGTTTGAGATTGGTGATTGTATCCCACAAGTTTCTTCTAGCCTGAGGATCAAGACCCGTAGTAGGTTCATCAAGAAATAAAATGAGTGGATTGGATACAAGTGTACAAGCTATGCTAAATCTTTTCTGCTGACCACCACTGAGCTGACTAGGAGTATTCTTCGCCTTATGATCAAGATCTACAGTTTTTAGTAACTCCATTGGAGAAATATCAACATCGTATATATCAGCAAACAAATCTAAAGTTTCAATTAGATTAATCCGTGGATAAAAACCACTATTTTGCAGCTGTATGCCTACAATCTTTTTCACGTGATCGGGATAAGTATCTACGTTCAGACCATCGATGAATATCTGCCCAGAAGTTTTTGGGATTATGGTCTCAATCATCTCTATAGTTGTGGTTTTACCAGCACCATTAGGACCTAAAATTCCAAATATTTCTCCTTTCTTGACGTCGAAACTAATACTGTCAACTGCAGTTACATTATTATACTTCTTGACCAGCTTTTTGACTTGGATGATGGGTCTATCCTTTTTTACATAAGCCCGCTTGCGAGTAGTAGTTTGAGCTGAGCTTTTTGTTACTTCGGTTTTTTCTGATAGTTTTAATTTTACTGGGGGCTTAGAAGCAACGTCTTTACTAGATTTCTTGTTTCTTTTTGCAGTATTTTTAGACTCTACTCCACTGACTGACTTTGAGCTAGATTTCAGCTCTTTAGAATTTGTATTTTTAGCTTTCGTAACCTTAGCCATAATTATAAAATGGAAGATTAAATCTTATAGGACAAAGTATAATTTTAATAACTTGTTAGACTTAGCCATTTCTATTTGTCAAGTCATTGATGTTCAATGTCAGCACTGAATCTAGCGAATGAGTCGTTGAGGTGATTATATAATAGTCAGTTTGCTTTAGTAGTTGATCAGCTACAATCCGCTCTCTGTCAAGATCAAACTCGTTGAAAACATCATCTAAAAGCCAAAAAACCGGCTGATTAGAATTTAGAGAATACAAGTATTGGCGGGCTATGTTTTTGATAAAAAGTACCAACAATCTCATCTCTCCTCTAGATAAGACTTCTTCCACGCCAAGATGGTTAGAAGTAATCCTAAAATCGTCTCTCTGAGCACCAAATAGTACTTTACCGATTAGCAGCTCTTTTTGCCAAATAACACTCCAATCAAGTTCATCATATTTGAGAGGATTAAGCAGGTTTCTTATATAGTATGATTTTTTAGCTCCATCTGAGTCACTTACTTCCCACCTAACTTTCCAATCTCTAAAAGGTGATTCAATAAGCTGCTCAAACTGAACTAAAGAGTTGTCTAGATATTTTAGAAAATTATACCTAGCAGACCAAATTATATGACTATGGGTAAGTATAGATTTGTTTAAAGTGCTTAAAAGAGCTTGATCAAAATTGTCCGGGTTTTCAAATACATGCTTAATTAGTCTATGTTTATGTTTCACTAACTTATGCAGGTTTTGTAAGTCTACTTTATAAGCTGACTCAAAGATTTGATTTAGTAGGTTATCTAGAATATCTAGCTTATTTCCCCTGCTCTGATTAAACCAATAGTTATCCGTAGGTAAATAGGTCAAAATTTTCGGTTTTTGGACTGTCTCTGATGAATTCACCCTAACAAACAACTTTTCATAATAGTCAGGAGGCAACTTTCTATATTTACTCACCACTCTCCCGCTAGGTGATATCTGACCAGTAAATGACCAGTCCGGATATTGGCACGACACTCCAAAATATTCTGTGCCCGATTTTAGGTGGTGAGCCAGCCTGGTTGTAGGCCAAGACTGTCCAGTAAAAAGACTATAAAAAGAAGATATTAATGAAGTTTTGCCACTACCGTTCTTGTCCAAAATCGCAAAGGACTCTTTGGGCAGACTGAATTCAATGCTATCAAATCTACGCCAATTATGTAGCTTTAACAATAAATTATTTTCAAACTTCATTGGTTTAATACCATTAATTTAGAGAAAGTGCTGTCAAAATGTGTTGGTAGTAATTAAAGAATGTTACTCTTCTAACTGAGCTTTGCCTGCCATCAGGTCACAATAATATTGAGACTCATTTAATAACTCATTGCGAGCAAAAAAATTAATTTCATCTGAACTACTAATTAAAGAAGAGTCCATAATAGCTACTGCCTCATCTAAGGTTTTTAGCCTATGAGCTACCACTAGAGTGAGGGCAAATTCTGAAAGCTCATTGATCATTCTGGTAATTGCTTGTTCGCTTATCTCATCAAGAGAGCTTGTAGGTTCGTCTATTAAGATTAATTTAGACTTGAAATGCTTAGCTCTCAGATACAAACCAGCAAAATTCAGTCTCTGTCTCTGCCCACCGGAAAGATTAAGCCCGCCCTCACCGATTAAAGTTTTTAAACCATCCTTATCTGCAAACAAACTCCATAGACCAACTTGCTGCAGAATACTAATCAAATAATCATCATCATACTCTTGACTATTAGCTTCCTCCTCTATAGGTAAGCCAAACAATAAATTATATTTTAATTCCCCTCTCAAACTAGTAGCTGTCTGCATTTGCATAGTTATCAGCTCTCTCCGTTGCAAATCGTTAACCTCATAGATATTTACCCCACAGATCAAAACCTCTCCTTTAGTCGGCTTTAATTGACCACCTAGAATAGAAATCAAAGTAGTCTTACCTGTGCCCGAAGGACCTATAATTCCATAAAGTTTTTTTGATTGCTTGCTTTCTACCTGCAAAACCAAATTATGCCCATTAAATACCTGAGTTTTCTCATTATAATCAAAGTGTAAGTTTTTTAGTTGGACACTAAGCTGGGACATATTACTCACGACAAATTCCATCTACTTTTTGCCTATTTAATAGACAATGTCAAGCTTATCCTGATCCTTTTGTATGCGAGTAGAACTGATTACGAGTCCAGTTTTCTTTTCCCAACTCTAACTCTCTCACTAAATCTAATACTGTTTCCCAACCGGTAATAATTTCTTCGACACCCTTATATACAGTCTCAGCATTCTGCACCCATAGAGTAGGCTCAAACATATTAGAATCGTTACCCCAAAGTATAAAAATATGATTTTGCTTAAAACTAATTCCAATTCCAGGATACTTCTTATACAAATCAAGTATTCTGACCATTACTGCTGGGTTTAGAATATATCTAACAAAGACTTCATCATCACAATAAGTATAAAAAATCCTCTCCCAAGTAGGACTTTCTAGCCTAATTTCTTTAGCAAATCTAGTAGCATACTTTAGATTGATAGGCTGAATGATCAAATTATAATTAAAGTATACTGGCAAAGTCAGCTTTATAGCAACTCCTTTAAAAACCGTATCTGTCTTGGCTGCACCATTCTTTTTATCACCTATCTTAGTAGTTGCTTCTACTTCAGCTGCCTCAAAATACCAATCCTTATAATTAAATTTGATATAATCTTCAGATTTAAAAGATTCCAAGTCAACGCTAAAAAGACCACTACCCTCTTTCGGAGCCGGCTTATTTTTCTTAAAAAGACTAGCTAAATGCGTCAGAGAATATTGCTTATCAAATAAAATCGAACTATCAAAGCCCTGTTTGGGGTAATAATCTACATTTGGAATTATACTCTGCAGAATTTTATAAACAATCTTGTCTTTGTAATCAAAATAATACTTCTTTTCGCGTTTCTCAGCCTCACCTAAAGCTATAGCATAAAGCAAAATAGGTAGTAAGATTATCCAAAAAATACCAAAATTACCCAGAACAAAGTACAAAGCCAAGAAAAATAAAAGTACTGACAAAAATTGTAGAACCTTAAATAGATAAACATACTTGATATCCTTACTATGAGCTTGTTGCAATTGGCTAAGCTCATTCGCAAAGTATTGAATTTTGGTTTGCTTGTCTTGTGATATCATGTGAAAAACTTTTTAGTCTGGCATAATCATGCTACTATGTCTGTTTTCCTTCTTTTTTTGTAAACGTATTTATGACCTTCATTAATGACTTTAATCCAGATATATATTATCAAAATAAGATTTATAGTCGTAAAAAACAAAAATGGCAGCCTTACCCCGATCAAAAATAGACCCGGATTATTATATAGGAAGATAAGATCACCAATTATCAAAGCAGACTCTACAATACTCCCTAATTGCAGAGAATTCTCAGTCACGTCTAGCTCTCTTTTCCGAAGACCTATTAAAGTCTGATAAGCCAAAAAAGCTGAGATAGTAGTAAGAGATAGAAAATCGACTCTAAATGGAATCTTGGGTATTAAATCAAAGAAAGAGGAAGTCTCTAGAATAACGTCTAATATAAACTGAGTCAGAGCACTGGCAGATAGGAATGCGCTAGCAAAAATTACTCGATTCGGGATTGGTTTGAGCTTCTCAACATCGTGTTGAATATTAAATGATTCTAGGATTTTTTCGATTAACTTATTTTCCATGAATAGCTTGGTACATAATAAAACTAATTCAAGCAAGGAATAGCTTGTGATGAGTTAGGATAAATTATACTACATAACTCCTATAGCTATTAGAATAGCAATGAATATCGCAATTAGTACGCCAGTAGTTAGATTTTTTTTACTCATAATATTTTTTTATTTAAATATGCTAACTTTACATATAAGTGTCAATTCTAGACGCAGGCATAGCTAAAATTTTTTGGTATTGCTAATTTTAATCAGATGTGCTTACTTCTTTATGCATTGAAAAATGCTACAGTTTATCAGGAGTCTACTCATGGGAAGAGTTAAGTTTTGCTACACAAAATATAGTAAGCAAGGGTTACAAAAATACTTACAGTTTGTACTAGAAGCAAAAAATTCCACAGGCAATGAACGCAAAAAGCTTTTAGCTAAAGCCACGCATTACGGATGTTTTGATCCAACGACGTTTCTAGAAGAAGCGTTGAGCGAATTAAAAGAAGTAGAAGACTTGTCTAAAGAACCAAACCATAATCTGGTTTCTGCTTACACTGAACTAGGAGCTTCAAGTTACACAGCAGTTAAACTTGCTGAATTCCACGAGCTGCACAAAGATGCTTTGACAAAATTAAATACAAGAAACACAGTGTGGAGAAGAGTACTTACATTTCTCAAATGCTAAACTTCATTCAGGTGAGTCGACTATTTGTCCTCACCTTTATTATTTTAAAAAATTTCAACTCTTGACTAATCGTTAAGTAAATGTCTGTGTGGGACTAGGTCTGTTTAAATACAAGACCTGGTTCACAGAAATTAAGAAAGAGGGAATTCAGATGTCTGATCTAAAACTGATTGAGACCAACCATGGTGTAGAATTTGAAAAAGCTGGTAAAATTTTTAATGGAGAGAAAGCTATTTATAAAATTGTCGATAATACCACTGGACCAGAAAGTGTCTATCTTGGTAATCTAACTCTCTTTGAGGGATCGCTACATGAAAACAGTCAAGATATAGAGGTCAAAAATCTAGAGTATAATTCTAATCTTGGATTCGTAAAATTTGAAGGTAATGTTGAAGAATTAGTCTCGGATAATAATTTTGGAGGTGAAAATAAAAAAACTTCGATAGAGGAAAGCTCTAAGAGCTTCAGAAATGATAAGTTAGTTAGATTCGGTACAACTAGTTTTGAAACCGAAGAAAAAACACTTAAAAAAGGTTTAAATCTCGAAACTGCATCAGCAAAGACTAAAAGCTACGACTTGGACGAGACAACACCCTTAATTTATAAACAGCAAGATCTAAAATATTTTGCTTATGAGACAAATGATGAAATTCTTGAAGGAGGTTTAACGTTCAACCTTCAAAAAATTGAGGAAGTAGACATAAACAACGATAATCTTACAGACTATCTTTTAACTAATCTCGAGACTCAAGTTTTTAAGGACGGCCTTGTAGAAACTCAAACAACCATAACAGAATTTCTGGGATCTCACGAAAATGTTTTAGTTCAAGGGCAGAGCAACACTGACACAACTATCGATCATTCTTTTGAGGACATACCCTTCCAAAACCTTTTGATTGGTTATGTTCCAGCTACTTCTGGTACCGGTTTTATTCAGGAATTTAACGAAGATCCTTCCGCAGCCGGTTAATTTTTCTTAATTTTCTAGAATACTATCGTAATAAAATGTGATAGCTAATTATAAATCGTCTTTCAACAATATGGAGGACGGTTTTTTTATGCCTCATTTATTTAATTAACTCATCATCTTCTAAGACTGGATAGGTTTGCTTACCAAACGTGCGAATAAATTTAAAGAGATCATTTATTCCGGCAATTTTGTCACTAAAGTTTTGAATAATCTGACCTAATCGCATGATTTGACCTGAGCCACTAAGATAGGAAATGATAAAAGCAATCGCAAAGTTAGTTTCTATAGACCCCTGCTCTACCAGATTGTAAATTACTAACATTATTAAAGTCACGCTAGTAATATAAATCATTCTGACTAAGGTAGTAATTACTCCATTGGTAAAATAATAGTTAGCTTTAGCTAGGGAGCTCTCTCGAGCCACCTCAATCATTTTTTTGTTTTGCTCATTACTAGCAAAGACTGAACGGATTAAAGAGTTTTGCTGAAGATTCTCAATATTTACTGCAGACAATCGATCTCTTTTGCTAATCATCTCTTTATGAAATATTTTCAGATTCAACCTTAAAGAAAAGTACTGGAATGACAGAATTATAATAAAAGAGCTAATACTTATCACTGCTAACAGCCAATTAAGAGTACTTACAGCTACGACAACAGTTAAAAACCTAGATAAAATTGGTACTATACCACCTACTAGGGAGTTCATAGCATCTTGAATATTTCCACTAGCTCTATCAATTTTACTAATTATTTTTCCACTAGATTTGGTGCTGTGAAATATTGGATCGACGGTTAAGAAATAAGTATTAGCCGAGACTTTAATGCTCCTACTCATCTCTAAGGTCATTAATAAATATTTTTTAAGATTCTGGCGGTTTAGTAGCTCAAGCAAAACGTATCCAAGAAAAAATCCATACACGTATTCTACTCTACCGTTAATAAAAGCATAACCTATAATAATAGGTGTTAAGGCTTGGTAAGCGCCTTGGATTACCTCGGCAACTAAGGTAAAAGCAAATACAAACTTTTGCTGCAATAATATTTTCCACCAGGGTTTATTAAAATCTACATTCACCAGATTAACTTGATTTCTAAAATTATATAGCCTTGATAAGAGCGAAGCTAGTTGCTCTAAGCGAACTGATGTAAAAAAATTCATAGCTTTACATTGGCATAATTAACGACAATTGACCAGTTGATCACTCTCAAGCACTGGATAAGTCTGTTTCCCAAAACTCCTGATAAAATCAAATAGATCTTGAATATTAGATATGCTGGTAATTAGTTTCTCAGCTTGATTACTAAAACTCATTATTTTATTTAAAGAATCAATATAAATTGTAGTCATTCCTACTGCAATAATCGGATTCAAATCCCCAGCCTGCACTTGTCTAAGTAGCAAAAAGCTTACTACGGCTACACCTATGATTAACAAATACAGTATAACAGTAAAAATACTCACGGTTCCAAAGTCTTTAGCGGCAGTATAAATACCAGCATCCAAGCTCGTTTTTGATAGTTTTTGCTCTTGCTCAGATGTTCCAAAAGCTGATCTAATTAAAGCAATCTGCTGTAAACTCTCGACCTGGATTGATTTTTGCTCGTCTTCTTTTTTAATTTTCAAAGGATTCAAAGCTTGATTATTTCTTATAACTCCCTGCACAGCGATAAAGCCAAAAAATAAATTAATTAGAAAACCAGTTAAAGCAACAAAAATGCTAGAAAAGCTTAGAATGATAGTCGACATAATTGTAGAGACTAGTACCGATATACAGTGAAAGATTAAAATAAAACCAAAAATATTAAAAGACTCAGCGCCTCTAGATATCTTAGAAATTATCTGCCCACTAGATCTAGTACTGTGATAAATCGGATCAACTGTTAGAAAAAATTTAGTAGCTGCGTACTGAATACTTAGATTAGTACTATTCTCAACATAAATAATAATTGATAGGGCCAGACAACTCAGAGTAAATCTAGTGAAATAACCCAAAAGCGTTAACCCAAGTAGAGATGTCGATTGTTGCTGTATACTGTACGCAATAGCTAAAGTACCAATACTATCCCAAGCTAAAGCTACACACCACATTAGCATAGCTGAGATCACTCGCCATTTCTGCTGAAGATAAATCTGATACCAAGGTTTGTTAAAATCAACCTTCAATTTAGTAGTTCTAGAATCAACCTTAAAGAATTTTCTAAGCCACAAAAAGTATTTTTGAGTAGGTTGCTGGTTAATAAAGGGCATATTTTACTAAGTTAAGAACTGGTTCTAGATACATTCACCAGCGTGAGTTTTTAAATTTTAATAACTCGTAGACCCGCTAAATAATAGCAAAATATACGATAGTGGTCAAAAGAGTTTAATCTAATACAGGATAAGTTTGTTTCCCAAAACTCCTAATAAAATCAAACAAATCAATAAGACGACTAATTCTATCGCTGAACCTTTCAACTGCTCTACCTAAAAAGATAATCTGAGTTGAAGCAGTTAAAAAAGAACCTAACAACCCAATAGCTATTGGTAGCGGAAGTAAATTTTCATTTATCTTATCTAGCGTAATTGTACCAACTACCATAAAACTAACCACAAACAATACCCTGGTGATATTTGTAGCGAAAATACCTACTAGCCATTTAGTGGCCTGAACTGAGGAAAATCTAGAAGTTAAGTTACGAACCTTGTTTATTTGTTCATTAGAAGCAAAAGACGATCTAATATGATTGACTTGTTGCAACGTTTCTACCCCAGCAGCTTTTAAGTTGTCTTCACTTTCTATTACGGCCGGTGTAACAATATTAACCCTAAGTATTTGATTGAAAACTGCTACTGAACATAACAATATTACGCTTATCATTGCGTAAATACCTATCTCAAAGTTAATGTTAATAATAGCTATGACTACCGCTAATAAACCTGCTAATGCTCCAGATAATTCAAACATAAAAACATCTAATATAGATTCCACTGCCTCACTACCGCGACCAACTTTAGAAATTACTTGCCCCGAGGATCTAGAGACATGAAACTTAGGATCTACAACCAAGAAAAACTTTACTGCGCTGTAATAGACACTATTAATGAGATTAGCTACAGCAATAGTATAGTTATGCATTACAAAGCTACCAACTACGTAAACGCTTAGATATCCAATTGAAGCTAAGTAAAACAAGCTTTTATCCATTCGAGTTATTACTAGACTTAGAATGATTGGAAAAGTAGCCATAAAAGATCTTATGACTATCTCTAAGAAAAACACAACGGCGAGCCTTTTTATTTCAAACTTAAAGATGTTATACCAAGCTTGGCTAAAATCAACATTATGTTGACGAGCCCTCTTAGCAAATCCAAATGCATTTTCGAATAAAGGAAAGTATTTTTGACTGAATTCTTTGTTACTTCTGAACATATTTTTAATTAAAGTTAGGTTGTGCTAAGTTGTCTACACATGTTCAATAGCTCAATTTTGACACTTAATACCTGAGTCAAGAAAGAGTTTATACGAGCTTATGGCTGATCTCGAGTTATTTTCTTTGACATGTCTATTTTTTTATGTTTTTATACTTTTTGGGGTAAATCTACTACAAAACCAAATTATTAATAGGAGTAGTAGCAGAATGAACGAAGTTCAACAGTCTATAAATAATTTTGAAAATGCTAAGGAAATTGTATTGAGTTTTAAAGATCGAGGTGAGACTCTATCTCGACTTATATTGCTAGCACAAAACCCTACTGACTTGAAGCTAAAGGACTGGTCACAATTACTGAGGAATACTTGGTTAGCATCTAGCTAAATCCCGCACCACCCTTTCCGATGAATTTCGATGTGGGTGGTTTTATTTTGCTGTAATTTTGGAAGGTAAGCTCTTGCTCAGACGTCAGGAAGTGTATAAAAACAATTAACTAAGCAACTATCTCAAGTTAATTTATTTGACATAGCTAGTTAGTTATCTTTTAATACCAGACGGGTTTATCTACTGCAAACTCAACAAAAACTGGAGGCTGTAGTATGTTTGATAATTTTAGAAACGAAAGCTTGTTTGACTCAATTTTAGAAAAAGAAGATTTAGATGAAAAAAAAGAATTTAGTAAAATTAGCTTAAATGAGAACAGAATTAGGCTAATTATTAGCGATATAAAAAGTAAAGGTATAACCTTACCTGAAGTTTTTATTAGAGTTGAGATTGATTTTCCAGCATGGGTCAACCTAACTGAGTTTAAAAACATATTATTTAAACTTTGGAATCAGATTGAGTAGACCTAAACCCTAACCACCCTTTCCGATTAATTTCGATGTGGGTGGTTTTTTTATATCAATATAACTTCTTATAAATTATTCATTCACCAACATATACTTAAGTAAAATATTACTATCTTAGCCTATATCTCAAAAAAATATATTTGACATAAGTTTAATTTAGTCCTATAAAGTAGTCAGGGTATATCTACCACAATTCCTAATCAATAAAGAAAGGATAGTGGTATGAAAGATAATTTTGATAGCATTTCTGAAGAGTTCAACATTTCTGAAACATATTATTTTTGGGAATTTCGCGAAGAAGAAAATCAAGAAATAGATTACGATCTAATATTTTGTGACGAATTTTGGTATGAGATATATGCTACCAAAGTAGTTGATGAATACATTGAATCTGGTTTAAGTTTCGAAGAAATGGTATGGAGAGTTGATCCACCTCCAGGTTTAAGCTCAAACAAATGGATAGATCTTCTAGAAGAAATTTATAATTACTCCTAATAAAACCCTATACCACCTACGCATAATTTTGTAAGGTGGTTTTTTTGTTACATCCATCCCATGTTAACTTACACAAACTTTCACCTAAACTAGACTTGAAAAAAGTTATTTACTTACTTATTAAAAGTATTAGTTGTGGAAGTTGGAAGTGTAATTGGTATAACTTAGCTAATTTATAGCTGCTGTCGAATATATTTTCTTGACTTTTTAGTATTTTTATGCAGTAATTTAGTTGCTTGAGAGTGATTTATTTAACTTTCAAGTATCTTTAAGTACTGTTTATTGATAATTTTTTATTCGACTAAACCTGTTCCAAAAATGAACGGGAAGCATACGGAAAAATTATGCGGTTTGATCGAAAATTACATTAATTAATACTTAATAGCTTCACAGTCAAAAAATTTATAATTCTCTTTTCAAAATTTACTCCCTTTCCTAGTGATGTCATACATACATCCTTAAGCTAGTAAAAGATAGGAAACTATCGAGATAAAGTAATAAAGTTAAGAAAATTATAAAGTACGTACATCTACAACAATCTCATCAGGAGTATTTTAGTTATGGGCATCTTCAAAAATTTAACATCTGGTTTAAAAAAAGTTGCTACAATAGCAACTGCAGCGGTAGCCATAAGTGCAGGTACAGTTGCAGTTCAAAGCAGTGCAGCGCCTGAAACTATAAGAGCTGAAGCTCATCACACTTGTAATCCGCATATACACGATCACTGCGTTTCAAGTAGAGAAAATCCTTCAAATTATAGAAGATTTTGTATAAAGTTAAGCAAAAATTGGTGGGGATGCAATCCGTTTAAGATAAGGCAAGACTCGTATATAGATAATAGTGGTCAAGAAGTTAGAGTAACTGTTTCACCTCATAATAGTAGAAGAAATACAGCGCTTCCAGTTTTTAACCATAATTACAACCTAAATTCTAGAGTTTACAAAGTCGAACAGACAAGACCTAATAACATTCAGCCGATAAGAAGTCAACAAAGACAGTTAGCAAGAGTTAACGTAACTGACAGACCAATTCCTTACCAAAGACAAAATACGCAAAGAGTCAGGAGAAAACCAGTCATCAATTCGAGTAATAGAAATGTATTTAGAGTTGAAAAGGTAGTCCCACAAAACGGATTATATTGGGGCGAAAACGATAGGCCGAAAGCACAACGAAATATAGCAAGTTATACTCCTCCGAACTATGCTGAAATAGCTCAAGTCGAGGTGGATCAGTTCCATAAACCTCTGAATATTGGTCCTAATTATAGATGGAGGGTTCCTAGAAATCCTAATTCAGCTTATAATCGTGAAGGCTGTGAGTATATCAGTAACAGTGTTAAAATTTGTAGTACCAAAAAGAAAATCATTGAATACCGTAACGATGGTGGTGGTTGGTATAGGTATTTAACCAGACCAAGAATTTAACAAAACTTTAATAATATAACAGAGACGGTTCGCTGAATTTAAATCATCGCTTCGATTTATTCCGCTTGAGCTGTCTCTATTTTTTTGTTTTAATTTTTTACACAAAGAAAAAGTGCCCTGATTTATCTGGTCAAGATTATCAGAGCACTTACGTGATTACCAGACTAGATATAAGCATAAATATGACTTTAAGTCAATATAAAAAAACTCCGAAAACTTACGTAAAGTTCTCAGAGTACTAGTGTGTGAGGTGTGGCGTGAGGGTTTATCTCGCACCTATTTAATGATACAAACTATATAGTCTAGTGTCAATGATATTTTTAGTTAGTGCATCGCTGAATGAAAATTTCAAAACACCTACAAAATAAACTCTATACGTAATAATAGCTAAGCGCCCCATAAAAAATGGAAGAAAAACTACAAAACAATAAAAATATAAAAAGACTTTCCACTGTAGGGTAATCAGAGACTAAGTAAAAAGTAGATCCCAAAAAGCTCAAAGTACCAAGTGTATATGCAAAGGTAGAACTAGTCCTCCGATACTGTTTCAGACCTAACGAGATTAAAATATAACCTAAACTTAATAGCAAAGCGGATATACCAACTAAAGTGTAATCTACAAAGGCTGAGGTATTATTATTGAGTATCCAAAAGAAACCAGACCAATAAGCGATACTTGCAAAAATCCAAGTAAAAAATAAAATAACTGCCTGCCTAATAAATAAGTAAATTAGAGCATACCCCAAAGCAAAGGTTAAATAAACTAAAAGCATTAGTACTAAAGTACTTGTTTCTTGCGCTACTAAGTTTAGTAACCAAGTGACAGATCCTAGCGGCAATAGTATAGCAGCAAAGACATGCATGCTCCAACCAATAAATTTAAACTTAAGGTAATGCAAGGCTAATAAACCAAGAATAAAAGAAAAAAATCCAGCCCCAAAAATAATTGAGATCTGCATTAAACTACTATAGACATTCCAATTCAAATACACTAGCAAGACTACTCCCACATATATAATCAACCAGCTTAGAATACTCGATATCCTAAAAAAATTTAACTTAGCCTTAACCGGTTTTTGCAAAGGTAAGTGACCTACCAGATCTGATAATTCATCTCTAGTCAACTCTCCTCTAGTACTGAAATCACGAATATAATACAACAACTCAGACTTAGTAATCATAAGCAAATTCAAAGATTGTAAAAGCGGCTGTATTATAGCATACTTTACATGAGCTTATCAAGCTAATTTTGATCTATTTTTTTATCTAATTTTACTAATATAAAAGATATCCGAATTTATATTAAACCGCTAACTAAAGCAAACCGATTTACATTAGCTAGTTCCGCTATGAATAACCACACAAAGATACCCAAAGGTATTAGACCACCACCTATTTAATAATGTTTTCGATAATCTTTAGATAGGTCTTTCTAGGTAATACCCGAGCTAGAAAAGCGTTCAATTTATTACTAAAACCATGTACAGCGATAGTACTACCTTTGATTAGTCTGTCGTAAGCAAATTCAGCTACCTGGGCTGATGTTGGAATATTTTTAGCCTTAACTAGCTTGCTACCCTGCATATTACTATTCTGCTGAAATTCTGAAGTCGTATTTCCTGGACAGAGAGCCATAACTTGTACTCCGTATTTACCCCATTCTTGAGACAAAGCCTGAGACAAACTAAGTACAAAAGCTTTGGTCGCAAAATAGGTTGCCATTCCAGGACCAGGCATAAAAGCAACTACTGAGGCTACGTTCATAATTTTACCTGTTTTCTGTTTCACCATTTTACTACCAAATAAATGAGTCAACTCTGTCAGAGCTCTAACATTTAGATCGATCATTGATAATTGCTTTGCTTTATCTAAAGTATGAAATTGTCCACGGTCACCGAAACCAGCATTGTTTACTAGAATATCAATGTGAGTACCTTCCAACTGATCAAAAATACTCTGACAAGCATTTGGTATAGTTAAATCTTTTTGAATTACCTGAATATTCAGATTACTAAACTGTTTTGCCAAATCTTGCATTGGCTCTACTCTTCTAGCTATCAAAACTAAATCATAACCCCGTTTTGCAAAGACCCTAGCAATCTCTAAGCCTATACCTGAGGAAGCACCAGTGATTAAAACAGTTTTACGCATACTAATATAAGAAGTTTTAAAATAATTAAGCTAAATTATTAACTAAATAAACCCCTAAAAGTCAACAGTCTAATGCTTATAATATCCATCATTACTACCATCATCGTAACCTACAAGATTTTTAAAGAAATTGACTATACCAAAGCCTGACTTCTTAGATTTCTGAATATCAGTGTTTATTTGAGTGCTTAATTCTAATTTTTTGTTTAAAGCTTTTGCTTTTGGTTGGGAAATATCACTAGTATTTTGAATTTTAGATATATCCTGCAAACCTGAGTTTTGAACTTTGTCTACAATTTGGTAGCCTACATGTTTTGATTCTACAGGTTTTGCCTCATACTTATCTATTACTCTATACTGCACATCAATATTTTGATTGTTAACTGGCGTACTTTGGGTTTTGCTAGTTTCATGCTTATGAATAAAATCTAACCAGCTTTTTGGAACTTGCTTGCCTTGCTGTTGTAAATAGTCTACTTGCTTTCTAAAATTATTAAAGTCGCTAACCTTTACTTTTGGATACTCTCGCACCTGCTCTGTGTACAAAGAGTACTTTCCTTGAGATTCTGGCGAGATCCGCTTGGTAGCGTATTCTTTTCTGATTTTTTGCTTATTAGCTTCAGCTACCTTAGAGTCTGCAATTCCTTCTGGCGATTTGTTCTTCCAAACTCTAGAAGAGCTAAAAGGAGTTTCTATCATGATAAATGTGTGATTTTGTTTATGTTAAGCAATAGTATAGGTTAGATCAGCTATATAGTCAAAATAAGTCCGAATACCGTCTTGACAGGCTGGGATAAATCTGTCGTTTTTTGCTAGACTTTTATGACGCTCACAAATTCCGAAAGTAGTTTTAGAAATAAATTAGGTGTGTTTAGCCTATTTACGGGAGCTACTATATTCACTTTTGTTTTCACTAATTTTGCGGTAAACACCTTGGGGTTATTTTTCAAAATTCCGGTAGACCTTGCTCAGTTTTATATCAGTCTTTTACTTACTGTAGGTTTACACTTCTATGTATTCTACAAATTTATACCTCAAAAAGCTCTGTCAGTAGTGCTTGGAATTCTATCTCTGGTTCTGATTTCTGCAGTGGCTTTCGGTTCGTTGCTAGTTTCAGATAGAATTTATGATACATCTTTTGATGGACAAAGCTACCAGATGGAAGCCATCATTCAGCTAAACGAAGGCTATATTCCGCCGCACGAGAGACCTTCTGGAGTACCAAATGTTAACCAAATCTGGGTAAACGCCTACCCCAAGTCAGCTTGGATAAATAGTACCACAGTCTTTAAGTTAACAGGTAATATTGAATCTGGTAAACTGTTTAACCTTTTATTGCAATTTGCTTCTTTAATGCTTGTATTCGGGGCACTGTTATCCATCAATAAATTGAATATATTTTGGGGAGGTTTGGTATCTATTCTAGCAGTAGCTAATCCGGTAAGCCTCTACCAGTATTACAATTATTATTTAGATGGACAGACCTACTCGCTTATTCTAGGAATGCTGGCTTTGACTTTGTATATATTTAACAAACTTAGTGACACCAGCTTGAAGCAAAAGGCAATTCTTTTTGTACTATTTACCTTTGCCGGAATCTATTTATTTAACATAAAGCTAGCCTCATTTGTATTTGGAGTAATCATGTTACTGTCCATCTGTCTATTCACAGCCTTTTACAAAACAAAACTGCTGTTGCCGTTTTTAGGTAGCTTAATGACTATTTTCCTACTTGGCTTTTTAATATTCGGTTATAACCCTTATATTACTAACAATAGGTATAATAAAAGCCCACTTTTCCCGATTTTTGGTGAGCCGTCATATAATTTTGATAAAGACAATGTTCCCGGTAACTATCTAGGAAAAAATAATGTAGAAATGTTAATTAGGGCTGGCTTTGTTAAAACTGCTCCCATGGGTAGGAGAAACGAGGCAGAGCTCAAAGTGCCTTTCACAACTGACGATAAAGAGCTCAAGAATCTGACTGTATCTAATGTAAAAAAAGGAGGCTTTGGAATTTATTGGAGTGGGGTGCTAGTAGTGACACTAGCTTCTTTAGTATTATTAGTAAGCTACTACTTAATAAAGAATAGAAAGCTCAAAGATGAAGATGCTAGCAATTTTTTGAAGATCAAACCTGAAGCATTTACTTTTCTGATTTACTGCTACGCTATTTGTACTATTTTAGCTTCTGCAGTCATTGTATCAGCATCGGTATATGCTAGATATGTACCTCAGCTATGGCTAGTACCTACTCTAGTAGTGCTTTACTTCCTAACCCTAAAAAATCATATCACTAAAATACTGGCAGTTATAATAACTGGTATTATGTTATATAACGCCTATATGTTCTTTGAAGTTGGTACCAGAACAGCCGTGGAGGCTAGCGATAATGTAGAAGCTACCCTAGAAGAATTTAGTGAAAAGTATACTGAACAGGATCCTTTAGTAATTCACTTCAGAAACGCAACCTCTACTCGCCAGAGACTGAGACAGTTCAACATTCCTTATGAAGAAAATAAGAACTTGGAGTGCTCTAAAAAAATCAACGCAATACCAAATAATGACAGTGTGATCTGTGAAGAATAGTGTTTAATTACGTACTTGTTTTAATAAAAAGAGATTAATTATGATTAACAATTTAAGAGACCTTGGCAGTTTTTCTAAATACTTACTAACCTACGCTACTAGTATTATTTGCTTCAGTTTAAGTTTATTTACTTTTAGTTTACTAACTTTAGTATTAAATCAAAATATTTCTGGGATTCAATTCTATTTAGCTATTATCACTACTTTGGTAATCACTGTACTACTAGCAAAGAGGCTGGAGTTAAAATCTCACATTTTTGTAGGTGTTGGAATTTTTGTTTTAGTCCTGTGCTCGATTTTAGGTTCTATTTTCGTAAGTAGGCAATTTTACGATTTATCAGCTGACGGTCAGGGCTACCATGGAGAGGCAATGATCCAAATTAGTAGAGGTTGGAACTATATCTATTCCAGTAACGATGTGCCACAATACTTGGAGAGAACTACAGCCTGGTCAAAATCTTACCCTAAGATAGCCTGGACTAACTCAGTAGCTATTTACCAGCTTACAGGAAACTATGAAGACGGTAAGGCTTTCAATATCTTACTTATATTGGCTTCACTAGCTATTGCTTGGGTAGCAATCAAATCGCTTGGGTTACATAGCTTACCCACTAGTGTTCTGGCTTTGATAGCAGGTCTCAATCCTATTTCTATTGTTCAGCTCACTAGCTATAACTTGGATGGACAAACCTCATCTTATTTTGTTATTTTGTTCTCTATTTTCATATTAATGGCTAAGTTTAACTCTAGACTTGTCATTTATGGTCTTCTTCCTGCTGTAGTAATACTGAATTCAAATACCAAGAGTGCCGGTCTCATTTATACAATAATCTTCTTATTTGGATTCGGTGTGTTTAAGATATTACTAGATAGAAATAAAATTATTCTATCAGCTAAAGGTGTTATTTTATCAGTATTCCTAGCTACTTGCGTATTTGGCTTCAATCCGTATGTAACTAATACCTTTAATTTTGGACACCCTTTACACCCCCTTCTAGGTAATCGTAGATTTCAAGCTTTTGACGAAAACGTACCCTCAAACTACCTAGACAAAAATAACGTAGAGATATTCCTAAGCTCATTATTCTTCAAGAGCGATGCTTTTTTTGGCGGATACAACAACCCAAAAGATATAGCTGAACTTAAGCTACCATTTACCTATACCTCCGAAGAATTAACAGCCATGAACGGAGCTAACACTAAAAAAGGTGGATTTGGTCCTTTGTTTAGCGGAGCTTTAATAGTGGCAATAATCGCCTTGATAGCTAGCAGCTACCTTGCATACTCAGAGCATAAAGAGCAAAAAGCTAAAGAGCAGAATGAGGAAGATACATCTGAGGATTTAAATTTTGAGGAAGAGGAAGAGTCTATTTACGAAACTAATTTTGGTAGACTAAAAATAGTCTTGTACTGTATCATATTATTCTTTGCTGCCTCGATAATTAGTAATACCTCTAACAATGCTAGATATGTTCCTTATGTGTGGCAGTTTTTGACTCTAGTTCTATTATTTGGTTTTAGCCTTCGTAATAAAATTGTGCAAGCTCTTTGCTACATCTGTGCAATAGTTATATTTATAAATATAGGTTTAATCGCTAACACTAACCTGAAATATCAATATTCCACTACTCAAGAGACAAAAGCTAAGCTACAAGAAATATCTGAGCAAACTCAAGACAAACCGGTAAAAGTCAATTTTGGTTACATGACTGCTACCAGACTTCGCTTGGAAGACAACAATATTCAGTATGAGGCTATTCCTAGAGAAGAACCTCTGAATTGCGCTGAAACTGGTAGATACTCATTCTTACCTAGCAACGAGACTAATGCCTGCACAGACTATATTAATTAAGCAATATATTTTCACCTAACCTCAACTAATACTCGTATCAAGATCAAATACTCCTCCTGCTACCCTAACCCTCACAGTGACTGTAACATCTTGACCAGCTGGAATGGAATCAATAGTCCATCTTAGAGTTCTGTCTTGATTGAAAGTTGAT
>JBCDGH010000013.1:0-30229 GCA_038751365.1 Patescibacteria group bacterium
ACAATGTACTTACTTGTATAGACTTATACTTAAATCACACATAACCACATATGTCAAAAGATATAGTTTGACCTATTACAATAGTTATGCTATACTACTGTCAGCTTAGAAATTAACACAATTTCTAGCTAGGTTAAAATAACTGTTTGAGGTAAAGAAATGAGTGATCAAGTTGAATTCTTCAATGAATCAGATAAGAGAAATATTGGAGTGAAACTCGTATACAAATTCCCTACTGTGGTAGAAATAGCGACCTTATTAGAATCTGGAAATAGTTTAGAAACGTATTTAGGAAAAATGATTTTTGATACTATAGAAAAAGTTGAAGACCATGAGAATATGTTTACTTTTACTGGAGTTCTAGAAGGACAAAATGTCGACTTTTCTGTAACGTTTGATTACAACAAACAATCTGGCCATTATTTAGCTTAGCAAGTCAGTTTAATCCGAATGCTTAATTTATTTTTTAATAGTTAAACAAACCATATACTAATAAGTTGAACCATAAAAACCCGTTCCTTGTTAGTTTTCTGATTAAGCTATCCCTAAAGGATGGTTTTTTGCTGTCTGGATTGCTTGTGGGGAATTTTCAGGCTTTTGATAGCTTGGCCAGTTATGGCATAACAATACATACGTCCAACTTTACAAAAATCATATCAATACATATAACTTTAGTATCTCTACATGCTCTGTGTGTCTACATCATGTAGCGCTTATTGGAATTGTCTCTACGCATAGACACTGTGAATTAGAGATGAGGGCTAAAGTAAGTTGATTTAGGGGGCTGTATGCCCCCAAGTCCATTTTCATCTGTAATTTAACCAAACATATGAACCTCTTCACCGAGAATATAATTTCTAAACACAAAGAATATATAGCCCATATTCATACAGGGAGTTTTGAAAAGCTAGATTTATCTAAAGTTACCCAAGTATACGGACTAATATTAAATCAAGATAATAAGCTACTTGTAGTATATCATTCCAGAGGAGATTATTTGCTCCCAGGTGGAAGTGTAGAAAAAGGAGAAAGCTTACTAGAAACACTAAATAGAGAATGTTATGAAGAAGCTTCTATATATCTAGATCAAGATTCCATAAAACCTGCTTTTTATCAAAAAATAGTTCCAATTAATAAAAATGTAGACAATAACTACTTCATTCAAGTAAGATATTTAGCTAGACTTAAGACAGCTGATAAATTTATAAAAGATGAAGGAGGTGATATTGTAGATCAAAAGTGGATAGATATAGATAAAGTTGGAGATTATCTAAATTGGGGAAAGACTGTAGGGGTTATACAAGATTTGGTCACTCAGTATATTGGCTGATATATATTAGGGGTACCCGATAAAGGGGACATTACTCATTAATAAAACCAATTTCAGTAAACACGGACAAACTTGCACATTTTATGATCTAGTTCGTGAATAAATTGCGATCTATTATTCCTTTGAGTGTAGAGATATAGATCTACTTTAGAACGAGTTAAAGCAACGTAAAATAAACGCCTCTCTTCCTCCATCTTATTTTCTTCACTTTCCCCACCATCCACAATATTAAGTACAGAATCATTTAATATTTTTGATGGAAAACCGAAATAGTCATCAGTTAAATCTAGAATGAATACGTGTTTAGCTTCTACTCCTTTGGATTCATGTACAGATAGAAATCGAATTGAGGTTGATTTCTTTAAATTGGGTGGCAGTACATCCTTGACTCTGTTTAAACTACTTTTGTATCTTGCTAAGACAAGTATTTCTCCATTTAAAATTTTGTCATTATTATTAATGATTCGTTGAATTTGTGAGGAAGTATGTTGAGCGCATTTAGAATTATAATCTTTACTATTTCTAGCTGAGATTTCTATAATTTTAATAAATTCATGAATATCGTTGTTTTTGCCGTGCGCAGATACTTCTTTCTGGTATTGTCTAGAGTTCTTTGAAATTAAGTGACATGATGATCGTACTACAATATGGCTAGACCGGTAATTTGTTTTAAGATACATGACATCAGGTTTTGGGAAGTATGAATCAAATTGAGTGAAGTATTGTAGCTCACTTCCTGCAAATCCGTAAATACTTTGCCAGTCATCTCCGACACAAAAGAGCTTAGTTTTCGACCTCTCATTAACTAAGTGCTGAATAAGTCTTAATCGCTGTTTGGAAATATCTTGGAACTCGTCCACTAAGACATAATCATACATATCAAGCATATGATCAGGGCTGTCATCAAGAATCTGATTTGGTATGTTGATTAAGTCACTAAAATCTAGCTTCTCCTCATCTTTATTTCTTTTTTCATAAGCTTTATATACATAGAGGAGTATACTCGCAAATTGTTTTTGTCTTTTTGTATATTCTTTCATCTCTTCTTTGAACCTATTGTCTAAATTATCAACTGTTTCACCATTTGTTTTTGTTTTAGTAATTCCATCCGAAACGAGTTTAGATAATTCAAATATAGCGCTACCTTTTTCATCTGAAAGCTTTTCAATAAGCTCTTTTATAGGAATTTTCATTATAGAAATTCCAGCAATAGATTGTTTAAGTCGCTGTGTCAAAATTTTCTCGTAACTAGCATTATGCATCTCATATGCAAATACTTCTATTAAAGACTTCTTTTTTTCTTGAAACACTTTCTTTTTCCATGTCATCGACTGCTTATATGTATAGTTCGTTTGCTTGAAATGCGACGGAACTTTTCCGTGTATATCTACTCCCCAACACTCAATATACACATCGTACTTAGGTAAGTAAAAATCCGGCTTATATTGTTTGTAATTCTCTTTATCTGTTTTTGATAGTGCCCAATTGGAGTTTTTTTCATACTCAACAGCGATATCACACTGATACAGAAAGTTCATAATTCTTCTTTCAGCTTCAGATTTTACTTTAACCCCTGATAAGGTAATATATTTCTTCGAGTTCATGTATTTATAAAACTCTTGTTTACTTTCAAAGTTTACTTCCAACTTTTCCTCAATTAAGTAATCAAATATGTAAGTAAGTGCTAGCTTTTGAAATACCTTGTCATGAATTATCAGATGGTTAAATATACTATCTAGCTCGTTCTTTAAATCTCCAAGAATAACTCTTCTGTTGTACGAAAATTTCATTAATAGGCTTCGTCCAAACGCATGAAATGTATGTATATGCGGTAACTCACTATCATCAAATCTATATATGCTTGATAGCTTCGAAGATAACTGATCTGCTGCACTTTTATTAAAGGCAAGAGCTAAGATCTTTTTTGGTAATATACCCCTTTTCCTTATTAGGTAAGCGATTTTTGAAGTAAGTACTGCAGTTTTACCCGATCCTGCTCCAGCGACAAGTAATTGGTGCTGTTCTTCACATAGCACAGCTTTTTCTTGATTTTCATCTAAACCGTTCGAGATATTATCTTCTTTTCCAGAAAGAAAATCATCATGCTCAGTTTTCAACTCAGTAATTAACTTCTCATTATATGAGTTAAAATCATCTCTTATTAACTTTATTTTACGAACAGCCTCTTTTCTTCTAACTTTTTGATCTTTATTTGATATTAAAGATTGAAATTTATTTGGATTTAACAAATGAACAATTTCAGGGGAATACAATATATTATAAATATCATCTTTGTGTTTATATGTCAGATATTGCCTTTTATTTTTGAAGCGATTCCAGACACTCTCTATCTTTGCCAAGTTTTCTTTTAGCGTTTGATCCGAGACGTATACTTTAGATAGGAGCTGTTGAAGCATCGAGTCAGAGGTAAATACAATACTGTTACCTTGGCAATTTTTTATTTCAACTAAATAGCTGTTTATATCAGCTAATTGACATGATTAATTGATAAAAATTGTTATATAAAAACTACTAATTTTACTCATAAAAAGTAATGTCCCTTTTGGACATAAAAAGGACATTCATTAGGACAAAATAATGAGGGTATAAATGTTATTTTAAAGGGCTTTATCGTTAATTATGGACAAAGTAGGGTGTTGAGCTAAGGGGGTATATATTACATCCGATTTCAAATGTCCATAATTAGTTTTTCTATGTCTTTTGGGGACATTCTTGTACCTTGATATTTTTCTAGTTGATTTTGCTGTTTTTGGTTGTGGTTTTTAAAGTTTTGTAAGAAGTCTGAGAGGGAGTGTTCAATTTCTGAGTTCAGGAAAATATGAAAATTTGGTTTGTTTCTGGTAAGAGTCTGGAGTATCTTTTGATTAGTCTTGGATTGAGTGATAAATACGATTAATTTGTTTTCCGGATTTAAGTTATCGTAATTTACTATTTTGTTTCGTAATTCAGTTTCTCTTTCAGATCCTGTATCAGCTTCAAAGTATAACTCATAACCATCCTTGAGTAACAAATAAAGATCAGATTGGAGAGCTGTGTTGTTGATTCTTTTTTCTAAATCAAAAGCGGAAATAATATTCTGCTGTAAGAACCACAGTAGAGTTTTAGCAGTTATCAAGGAATGGGAGTCAATAACTTTAGCTGAGCGTTTAATATTGAGTATTTTACGAAGCTTTTGAGCTTGGTTTGAGTTGAGACTCACTAATCTGGTTTTGCTGTCGTAAATACAGCTCTTTGCTGTCAGTAATTGTTTAACGTATCTTTCTGGATTTTTTGAATATGGTTTTAGTAATTGAATAAGATCAGATTTGTTTATCGAACCTACTGAGTAGATTGTTTGTATAACTGAATCACTTAAAATAGTTTGGGGCATATATTAGTCACATTCTAAATTACTCATAAAGTAATCATAAATATTATCTTCCTTGATTTTAATTCTTTGAAGGACTGTTTCGTAGCTTTCACCCTCTTGAGGTAGCTTAGTTGATCTCAGGGCTTTAGCGTAGTCTTTGGTTATTCCTAGCTCAGAAGTATGACCGTTCATAGTCATAGTAAATTCTCGTTTTTTCTTAGGCTTTTTATCAGTGTTAAATTCAATTAGATTAGGTATTAATTCTAGAGCTTCTTTATCATTGGGATCTTTCCACATACCAAGGGACTGGTAAGCTAGAATTAAGTGGAGATCAAACATATTGGATTCAGTGACTATTTGCATTAATTTAGGTATTTTAGCACTAGCCGCTTCATCTACAGCAAAGTAAGTTTTGTATTTAATCTTCTTTTCAAAATGGAGTCGTATTAGTTTAGAAAATACTAGCTTATTAGTAATGTTTCTACTTAGACTACCTAGTTCTAGTAAGTTACAAAAGACTGACTTACCTTGTTGTAAGTGAGTTATTGGATTAAAGCCTCTACTTTCAAAAAATATCCGACCTTTGTTTTGCACGGCTTCACTGAACCTAGTAATAGCCGCTCTGAGTCCGGCTTGGTCAAATTGTTTAAGATCAGCTAACTTACGAGCCATGGCTGGATGATTTGGTCTGAGTATCTCAGCCATTAGTTGGCGGAGATTTTCATCAGAGGGTATTCTTTTTAAATCATTCAGGGTTAGTTGTTTTTCTCTAATAATTTTAACTATTTGCTCATCTGCAAGCCCCCTTTTCACTAAATAGTTATAGTACTCATAATTAAAGTTAACTCCAGCACTTAAAAGCTCTCTACCTACATCTATAGTAGCCAATTGCCTATTTTCAGATTCTTCAGAGAAGAAAGCAAACTCCAAGTCTTCAATATATTCTTCCCGTTTTCTAACAGGGCCAAAATTGATTAACACATTTTTACCTAAAAATTGCTGAGTCTTGGGGTTTTCAATGTATAGCTGAACTATATTGTCAGTGCTATCTACTTTATCTATAACTTTTTGCGTAGTTGAATTATGAGGATCTACTAACAGCACTCTTTTACCTTCGTTCAAAACCTCAGTTAAGATAGATATCATAGCACCTGATTTACCCGAACGGGTCTTACCCTCAATTTTTAAATGTTCGTGTAAACGATCTTTAGAAAACTCAATCGGGGTGTCTAACTTAGTATGTCCCAGTAGTATCGGATCTTTAATTTCTTCTAGTTCAACTGGAGCATACTTCGATAGATCTAGAAAGCTAGCTAGTTCGTCTTTAGTCATTAGGAGCTTTTCCGAACTCCAGAAACCTTTCGGTACAACCCGATTATATTTACCCCTAAAGGAAGCTAAGAACTGAAAGGCTTCTTCGGTTTCACTTTCAGCTATGATCTGCACGCTAAAACACTCGTTAAAAAGGAGTCTATTTGTACACCTTTTGTTTGTTTTAAGCCCCGTTCTGCTACTTTTTAGTAAGTCTACTAAGGAATATGAGCTGGTAGTTGCACTTGGTACTTTGGCTAAGTTCTCAGACTGCAAAAGTTTTTCCTTCCACTGCGAACCAGAGGTTATCTTAATTATTAGTCTAACTTTACTGGCAAAATTAAAATTAGCTAGGCAAAAAACCAAAGAAGCCAAGTTATTTTCCGATAACTCTTTACCTTTTGTGGTGTAACTAAATCTGGGCTTAAACTTCTTGATCTGTGAAGCCTCATTATCGTTTGCTAGTTGTAAATTAAAATTATGTAACTTAGTTCTACTTTCAATTAGTAGTGACTGACTTTGATTGGAAAACAGACCAACAATTTTTAACTTAGACCAGCGACTATTCACTTGCCCTAGAATCTGGCTGATATCCACCTTAGCTAACTTATATATCGGCATCTTGTATATTTTCCAAAAAATTCAACTACTAATATTCATTATACACCTACACTCAAGTAAGCTCCTACTCCTCAAGTGGTATTTCCTCTAAATCTTTGATATACTCCCGATACATCTCCTTATACTCATCCAATAACCCAGTAGACCCTTCCAGATGTTCTCTACAGGCGATACTAAAGGTGTCTGTTTTTTCGGCTATACTTTCGAACTGCGGAGCTTTGTCATTGTAGTTAATATCCAGTTTAAGGGCGTTTACCGGAAAAGCGGCCGAACCCTGGACATTGTCTACAGCGAAGCAAAATTCTTTGCTTGGTGCATATTCATCAAATCTTTTCAGTTCTCTAATTCTAGTATTTAAAGCCTGAACTCGTTGGTTGTAACGCTCCTGATTGAAATCAACTCGTAAGTTAGAGTTTTCTTTTTCCGTTTCAGCCTCAGAAATCTCAGTCGTGTTTTCTCTAGCTTCTACTCTGTTTTGAGTGTTTTCAGTAGTAGTATTAGCCTCAACTTTATCCGAATCTTGATCGCCAGTAGTAATCCCAGACACTACAGCCACTGCTATTACTACTATTAAGATAACTCCTACTATACCAAGTAATCTCAGCTTTTTACCACTCATACATTATACATTAATTCCAATTTAATTAATATATTCTTAAAGATAATAGTTTTTAAGTCAAGCTTATGTTATTCTTAATAACAAATATTTGTTGACAAACTGATTAATATTATTATTAATTTTAATTAACACATTTTAAGTTATTTTTGTATATGGAAGCTCCAGACGTAGTTTTAAATTTCTATTCATTCATCATGGCCATTCAAGGCTGGATACTTTTTCCGTTGTTAGTACTGACTTCGATCGTAATTTTAATTAGGGGATTCTCCATCTGGAGAAATACCGGTGGCGACTGGCAAGCAGTCTTTAAAGCGATAGAAAGTCTTTTAGTTTTCTTCGTAATCATCATCATTTCTTACAGCGTACTCAACACTTACGACTGGTTGAGAAATACTGAGCTAGGTAGAAATCTGCCTGATTTGAGTGCTGAAGCAGACAGAGCTAACAATTAACAGTCTCTGAGTTTTATGGGTAGATTATTGGCTGGTAAACTAATTTCTAGATTCTTAGTAACTATAGCAGTTTTTACTTTGATCATTATTAGTGTGGTTTCGAATATACAAGCCCAGGCTAATTCTAAGGACTGTATTTTTTGGATTTTCAATTGTCAGGACAAAACTGCAGATAAAGCCATAAATGATATCTTTGTGGATATTGGTCTGGAGGAAACCAAGAACTTATCGGATCAACAAAAAGATGAAATTAGGCAGATGTTACGTTCCTCTGATAAGCAGACTGTAGAACAGGGTTTTGAAGAACTGTTTAATCTGACAGTTAAGGAAGATTACAACTTATACATCAAAGGCAGAGCTACTAAAGAAAACACCGATAGATTAAGAAAATTCTACAACGGCATAAGCAGTGCAAGAAGACCTATTGAGCGGGAGTGGTCACCGATGGTGAACTCCTGGGGTATGTTAAACAATGGAGTAAGTTTTGGATCCTTTATTGTCTCCAATCTGTTTTTAGATATTCAAACTCAACTACCTGATGTTTTTGGTAAATTTGATTATACAGATACTAGTACTTCAACTTCGGATAAAGCTACTCAAGCCCTTAGTTTAAATACCGGAGGCCCCTTAAAGCTAAACGGCATTGCTACAGTTAATCTAAATCAGATCTACTACCAACTTTTGATATTGGTAATACCTCTTTTCGGACTATATTTGCTAGTAAAGTACGCAACTTTAGGTTGGTACGAGTGGCAAGTCCTAGCTAAGATGATCTCAGGAGTCCTAGCCTTTTACGTTTTCATTGTAATTGCCCCAAATCTAGTTTCAGTCTCTACCCTCTTTACCAATACAGCTACTTTAGCCATGCAACAGAGCTTTACCAGTAGTAATGTGGTTAGTGAGTGTGAAAACGATCGCACCTTACTTTGTGCCTATCGGGCTTCCTTTAGTGCTCAAGCTAACAAAGAAGCTATCTTTGCTAGAGCAGACCAGTTCTATACTTTTGAAGAAGATAGTATTAAGGCCGTTTCTAATTTATCTTCCGAGATATTTACAAATTTTATTCCGCTTTTACTCTATACCCTGAACGTAATATTTGGCCTGCTAGTGCTAATGCTCTGGAAAGGTTCAGTCTTGTTCTTACTAGTGAACATGATCTTCATGGTCTTATTATTACCCTTTGCTCTATTGAATCCAGTTTGGAGACTAAATTGGTTTAACAAAATGATTAAGCTTCAAATAACTGTGTTTGCTTTTACCTTGTGCTTTAATTTAGCTACTCAGCTTGTGTTGTCTCTTTCAACCAATAGCTTTGCTTTTTGGACAATAAGTTTAGTCTTTTTAGTAGCTAGCTTCTTGATCTTCCAAGCTATGCCGATGATCAACGAAATCTTTAATATTAATCTTAGACTGAAACTAAATCCAGAAACTAGCAGTAGAAACTTAATTGAATCAGCAGCTGAGAAAATTAAAAGTAGTTCGGGCTATAATCGTGCTCGAAGAGCTGTTAGGGGTAAACTGGGCAATACAAAAATATACAAAAAAGCTCACAGAGCTAAAGAGTTTGTGCAAAACTTTGGTCTGAAAAAGTCCCCTAGAAAAAAGTAATTGCTAATTTATGCCGGAAATGAACAAGTCAATTGATATTAATTTTAAAGTAGGAGTTTCTCAGTGGATTTTAGCTCAGCCCTTGTGTTACCCTCTACTAGTATCCTGTGTCTGTTTTCTAGCTATCGGCTGGCTTTTTGGTGTTTCAGGATTAGTAATAGCTAGCTTAATTTGTGGTTTAATCACAGGCATAGTAGTTTTAACTGGGATTGAGAGTAAAGGAGTAACTTTATTATCATTAATCAGGTCATTTTTAGACTATCAACTATCTAAAAAAATCTTACTAAAAAAAGATATTCATCAAAAAACTCAAAGAGTTCACAATAACTGTGTAGTAACCAAAAACTATTTGTATAACCAAGCTAAAATTAGCTCTCAAGAATTTAGTGACATAGTAGACAAAGACTTATTTGAAAAAGATCTAGAATCTTTAGTAAATATTGCTACTAAAGATAATCTAACCTACACCATTAAAACTGAACTGACTAAGATGCAGAAGCAAGATATTAAAGAGTATCTAGAGCATATTAGACGAGATACTCCAGAACGACTAAACGGAGCCTACTTAGCTTTCGCTCAAGACTTGAATAAGCTAGTAGAGTGCGGAGAGTTTAATCAGGTCAAATCAGAGATTAACTTAGCTTTACCCGCTGATAGAGCCGAAAATTTAAACTTACAAACTAAGACTTTAAATAACGAATTGCAATTACTGAAAAACAAAACTAATCACGGCAGAATTTCTATCAAACAAAACAAACTAAAACTAAGCTAAGTCTTTTACAGTATTGAGATATGCCCAAACACACACCTACACAAAATTTAGTCACTGACCTACTTAGCAAAGTCAAAAACTATATTTTACCTACTAATCAAGTTATCATAAACAAAAAGGACAATCTAGAGTTAATCCCGGTAAAGGAAAAAGGTTTAAATTCCCTAATTGAGTATAATGAGAGTTATTTTGTAGAAAACAGCGAGCACAGAAGAGTGTTTGCTTTTGCTGATTTCTTTGGAGACTACTTAGACTCAAACTTTTTTTCAGACTGTTTAACTGCAAACTTAAAGGTCAGTATTACTTTTAAGTATCAGGTCACCGACAAGCTAAAATCTAAAAGAAAGTTACAAGGTATTATTGATGACTTATCTAAGTCATCTAGCGGAGAATTCTCCAATAGCATCATGGCTACCCTATCAAATGATAAGCTAGAGAAAATGCACGAAACAGTGGAAGAAGCCAAGCAGTTAATCAGTACTAAAAGGCTCTTAGACTTTATCCTACTAATTACTTTATCTTCACCTGATTTAGATAGTCTGAGCGTGCAAACCAGTGTCTTACAAAATATTGCGGAGAATAACGGGTTTACAATCACCCCAACGGTCTTTAAACAAAAGCAGGCTAGCCTGGAAGCTGAAAAACCTAGTTGGATTTCTGGAGAATTAAGCCCCTTTAAAAAAAGACTTCTAGAATCAAATGTAGCTCCTTTAATACCGATTAGAAGTGACATTAAGAAAGTTGAAAACAATTATATTTGGATTGGTCGAACCAGAGAAAGCAAACAGTTTTTAACTATACCTTTACAAACTAGTTCTGATGCTAATTCTCACAGTATGATTTTAGGTAGTACTAGATTTGGTAAGTCTACCCTTCTTAAAAATATGATCTTACAAGCTTGTATCCGTAATATGCACGTGGTAGCTATTGATCCTCAAGGTGAATTGAAAGACATGGCTAGATTGCTTAAAGGAGATGTCAAAAAATGTGGTTACTCGCAAAGTTTTAAACTATTAAATGAGAACTTAAGCCCAGAAGACAAAGAAGTCTACATTAACCTACTTACTTCCTACTTTGTTAAACTAAACCGAGAAGAGAGCCTTCGAAGTTACTACAATGCCTGTCTATATGAGTTACTAGATACGCCTAATCCTGACTTAAGTAAGTTCAAAAAGTTAATTGAGAAAAAGGATAAAGAAAACAAGCTGAATAATCGACTGACTGATTCCATGGCTATCATATTCAAGGGTAAGCTTGGTCAAATGTTGTCTGGCTCCCAAGAAATTGAAATTACTAACCCTTTCACAGTGTTTGATTTTTCAGAATTGCAGTCTCAAGATCACAATGACGACTTTAAATCAATGTTTCTATCTCTATTTACCTTCGTTATCTCTAAAGCTGTACATAACAGAAACCAAAAATCCTTGTTTGTACTAGATGAAGCCTATCAGATATTAGATGACGAGACTAGTAGAGAATTTGTGCTTAAAACAGTCAAAAAGATTGGTAAAATGAATTCTAGTGTACTCTTATCAATGCAGACTCTGACTGACTACGGAGAGACCGGTAAAAACCTATGGTCTTTATGTAATTACAAGTTTTTATTCAGACAGGAAAATACTGATTATTTAGTTAGTCATTTGAATCTTGAAGAAATTGAGACTATTAATTCCTTTAACGTAGGTGAATACTTACTAATCAATCAGAATAAAAAGACTGTAGCTACTACTATTGATCCTAAACTTACTCCCAGGATTGAACCTTATCTAGTATACAGTAGTGGAGCGGAAAATTTGAATTAATTGAGCTAAGAAAGATATTTATGTCAGAGTTTAGAGGTGTAGTTAGCAGTGAAGTAAACAGGTTTTTAAAGAGGCAGTTAAAGCTATTACTCCTATTTATACTAAAAATTATCAGTCCCTATATTCTAATCACAAGTATACTAGTTGTGGCTATCTTCGGTGTTGCTTTATTCCTAGGAAGACTGCAAATAGTCGAAGCCGATACTAGAGATAAACAGTCAGTTTTAATCAACGGAGAACTCAAAGCCCAAGATAAAACGGTGGAGGTTAACGGTATTAACTACCCCCTACCCAGAGTTACTGATTTAAGTGAGAAAGACTTTTACGCTTTAATGGTACTTCGGGTAGCTGAATTTGGTAACAGACAAGATTTTGAATTAGCTGGTATGGAAGATAGTTGTAGTCTTTACCAGCAAAGAATAAGTGAATTAATCCCCAGCGGAAGTCTAGAAACTGAAACTAGAAATTTATTGGGTGAAATTAAGTACAATACAATCTTTACTTCACAGATGACTACTTGGCTAGATAACAACAGTTGGACAGCTAGAACATATAGAATTCCGATTACCTCAACTTATGGTTATAGAAGACCTTTAGATACTAGTGGAGGTAAAACCTCGACTTTCCACGCTGGTGTAGACTTTGGTTATTCTATAGGTACTCCTATAGTTTCTCCCTTTAATGGAGTAGTAACATACTTAGCGGATACAGTGTATGGTAAGGTCTTAGTTATTCATCATGAATCAATAGGTATTTACACCCTTTACTTACATGTAGACAGTTTTTCTGTAGAAAAGGGGAATTACATAGTAGCCGGGCAACAAATCGCCATCTCAGGTAATACAGGCAAGTATTCTACTGGGCCACACCTACACTATCAGATCTTAAATGAATTTAAGGGTATAAATAGTAATTGGAAAGAAAACACCTTAGATCCTTTAACAAGCTACAATGAAAACCTGTTATTTATTCAGCAACCCTTTTTTGGTGCTTGCCGAATGTTGACTTATGAACAAATAGATAATGGGTTTTTCGATAAACTCCAACTCTTAAGATTGCAAAAGAAAAAACTTAGTTACAAAGACTTTAATCTGAGAGTTGATTCTTACGATCAGTTTCTAACTATGCTAGTTACTTCCCACGCTCCTAGAGCTGATACAATACCAGCTTGGAAACAAAAAGCTAAAGACTGGTTAATTCCAGCTCGGATAAACAAGGCTTATCAAACTTACTTAGACTTAAACAATTCTTAAAACAGAAAACCACTATTAAAACCAAAAACCTATCAATCATTCAAACCAATCATAATGCCAAACAAGCCAATAAAAGCAGGTAGAGGAAGACCTAGAAAAAGCATAAAAAAAGTTAGAGCAAGTTTTGCCATTTCTCCAGAAATGAGAGATAAGTTAGATAAGCTTAAAAGACTTAACCAGAAGTCTCAATCGGCTATTATTGAAGCTTTGTTGCAAGAATGTGAGGATGATTTTAAGGTTAAGGGTGTGGAGAAGGATTTAGGGAATTGATAAAACACTAATAAATTAGTCTTACTTCAAAACTTTATTGTAATCTAAAATCAATACCTAAAAGACTGGATACCCAATTAACTACCACAACAATTAAAAACATTAGCAGGGCAAATAGACCAATATATATGTAACCGGTAAAATATATCGGTGAATTATTGACTATGTTATATATCACGGGAAATCTTCTCTTAAATTGTTTACCTAGATCCATACCTTATATTTAAAATGTATATTTTGATTTTGTATAGGCTTGGGATTTGGTGGGGTAAATAATCTAATTTTGCGATAGTTTAGTTCTTGTCTTGATTTGGCTAATTTAGATTTGGTAGGAGTATGGGAGATTGACTTGCCCACTAATTTTTAAATTATTTAAAATTGAATTTCTTCAACATCTAGAACTTGAGAGAATTTTGAAAGTTGTTTGACTGCACTGTTATGGTCTTCATCATTGGCAGCTGCACAAGCATCTTTTGCTATAGTAATACCGTAGTTCAGATCGTGGGCGTTAAAAGCACTTGCTAGAACTGCTAGGTCAGTAGAAACACCAGCTAATATCAGACTGTTAATACCTTCATCTTTTAAGAATTCAGTAAACTCAGTACTTGAGAAGATACTAATTCTACTTTTAGAGAATTCTTTATCTTCAGATTGTACAGCTAAATCAGAAATGGTTTCTGTTGACCAGGTATTAGCCTTTAAGACTCCAAACTTTTCTGCTGAAGCAAATAGTAAAGACTTATTAGGTCTATTACTATAATTTACATCAAATTGTATATTTACTCTTAAAATCCTACAAGATTTATCTCTTGCACTATGAATCAGCGAATTGACCTGATCTAGAGTATGGTGACGTTCGATGTACTCAGCGTAACCTTTTGCAGCTAACTTTCCTTCTGGATGTACGATCTCGTTAATGAAATCAACTAGTACTAATGCTTTGTTCATATTATTTACTTAAATATCTTATTCTGTTTATGAAGAGATACTAAATTATACCTATCATATTTGCAATCTTTCAATTACAACTTTAAGTTTATCAATAAATTACCAATTATCTCATGAGTAAAACTAATTTTAAGCTAAAAACTTTACATAAAATGTACATGCCGGCAATGGACAGGGTTAAATAAGAATTATTGTATGTGTCAAGGAAAATACAGCTTTCAAAAATCTGAACAAATTACTACTGGTTATTTTAAGATTTACAAAGATACTTACAAATACGATCAGAAAGAAGATAGAATTTTTCATGTCCTTGAGACTGCAGATGTAGCTTTAGTACTTGCTCTAGACAAGGATAAACAAGTAATACTAGTAAAACAATTTAGAGCTGGGCCAAAAATTGAGACTTTAGAACTTCCAGCTGGAAAAGTTGATGAGGGAGAAGAACCATTAAACTCAGCTAAAAGAGAACTATTAGAAGAAACAGGTTATACTGGAGAATTAGAATATGTAGGTAGTTATTACAAAAGTCCAAGTAATACTGGTAAATATCATGTCTATTTCTGCAATAAAGCTAAAAAAATACAAGATCAACAATTAACTGAGTACGAACAAGGATTAGAAGTTGTATTGATTCCTTTACATGAATACCTTGAAATGATAAATGATACACAAAATCATCAAGTAACTGCAGCTGTGTTTATGATCTTATATAGGAAGAGGTTAGATGTATGCCCGACTGCTACAGTTGAAAAATAAAAGAATCTAAACATTGTTTAGATTCAAGTAAGTACAGATGCTACTTCAGCAGTTATTGTAGTAACCTTGTGAGAATATTCGAATAAGGTTTTAGGTTTGTATTCAAGTCGAATACTAACTCAGTTTTGCATAGGATTGCTAAAAAGTTAGAGAAAAGAATTGATGAATACATATAGCTTAAACCTTTTGATTTACCCCCGGATAAATATCTTTCAGTTTTTTCAAAATATTTATTAATATCTAAGTAGTGTTTGGTTGCGCTGTTATTAACTATTAATGAAGTACTAAGTATTTTCCCCGAATTATGCACTAGTTGAACATTGCTATCACCCTGAAAATCCAAAAACATATTTGTTGAACTTACATACTTTTTACAAGCTACTGTAAATTCTTTCACCAAATTCAGTAACCCATTGTCTTCAAGAATATTATCAAATATATTTAATAAATCGATGTAGTTGTATTCTTTTAGTAAAACTAGTAAATCATTTACAGAAGCTGACTTATTAAGAGACAATTTTAAACCTTTAAGTAAAAGTGGATTGATTTTATTCGAACAATCTCTTAGTTTGTCAGGAAAAGTAAAAGAAACTGATTTCTGAAAATTTGTCTGTATAAAACTATGTTCATAGAAATCATGATAAGGCTCAATGTAAACCAGAGCATCAGTTGAGCCAAATCTTAGCTTATTTATAGTTGCACCAATAAACTTAATTTCTAGACTTGTATTCTCAGTAACATGTGCATATTTGAAGGTCTGTTTACCTAAATCTTGGTGTTTACTTAAAAAAGGTTTTGAGTATTGGGTGTCTCCTTTTAATGCTTTAACTACACATAAGTTATTTTGATCCTCGCAAATGTATACAATTCTGTGACCACCTTTAACTTTTCTCAAAACTTCAAAGTTTTTATTAAGATAGTCTATAAAAGCTGATTCAAACTTATCCAAACTATACTCCTAAGGTTTTTCAACTTGCCAAGTTAATTAACAGTAATAATTAAAATCAAGTCAACAAAAAATAAATGTATAATGACCACTATTATTTATTGAAAACCTTAGAAATAGAAACGCTGGGACGTACCTTTGATTCAATTTTTCTTTTTGTTTTCGACCAAGTACCTTTCATTTGCTCTATAGTCGGCCGATTTATACCACCGTGTGAATGATAAACGTTAAATATTGGATCAAAAACTGTTTTATAACCTCTTGATCTCATTTCCATTGCCCAGTCAAAATCTTCACTTCCTTCCAGCTCCTCATCAAAGTTGTAGCTGTTCCATAGTTTTTTTCTAATTAAACAATTTGTATTTGTTATTTCTTCAAAATACTGATCTTTAGTTATACCTGTATAAATATCTCCTTGAGCTACCCTTTTTATATGATATATTATGTCACCAAGTTTTTCATCATAGCTACCATCTGGAAGTGAAGTATATTGACCTCCTACACAAGCTACTAAAGGGTCTCTAAAATTCTTTATAGCTTCACGATACCAATCTCTCGAGGTTGGTAAAGAGTGTGCGCTAATAATACCAATATATTCTCCCCAGGATTCATTTATTCCTAAGTTTAATGCATAAGAATAGTTGAACTGATCAGGTAGTATGTTGATTACAGATCTGACAGGATAATCCTTAACTATGTCTAGAGTGCTGTCAGTCGAGCCAGAGTCTACGATAATAATTTCGAAGTCTAATCTACTTTGTAGAAATAAAGTTTCAAGTACTTTAGGTAACCATTTTTCTTCATTCTTAGTGCGTATTACCCATGATGTAGTTGGGTTTTCTGGAAAATTCATAATAACTAAATACTAAGTTTCGCTAATGTAAATTCAATAATTTTATCCCATACTTTTATCTTCTTTTCGAAAAAACCCTCATTTAAAAATTGTTTTAACTGTTGAGAATACTCAGCATCCCATAAATCTAGATCTAAAAATATTTTTTTAGCCTGAACTGTGAACCTACTATTTGCTTTATAATAGGTGTTTACTACTTCACGTATACTCGTAGTCATAGTAAAGCAACAACTATCTTTGTCTTGTTTACCCGTAGTTCTAACTTTTTGATTTATTTTTAATATGTTTGATCTGAGTATTTTTATATCTTCAATGCTTAATTTTTTGGGTGAGCAAACAGAAGTATAGTTCTGTTTTAGTTCTATCAATTTTCCTGTTTTATCAAAAAGAATTATCGAATCTACTAGCCACGGCTTTCTCTCTGCCTTTTGTATTATTCCTTGTTCTCTAAATTTTAAGTCTTCCAGTGTTTCTGTACAAATGTCTACGTCAACACCATCTATATTTATAGTTTTATAAGACTCTTTTTTTGAAGAATCTTTTACAATTAAAACAATATCTAAATCGCTATAGTCAGTAAAAGTTCTATTCGCAAATGATCCAAATACAAAAGCTCCTGTGTAATCTTCGTTAAATTTTAGCTTAGAATATTTATCAACGATATTGTTTGCTTTAATATGGTGTGCAGTCTTATTCATAGATTTAAAATAGGTTAGTTATCTTACTAATACTTTGCGATTTAGCTATATAATTTTTAGTGTCTAGAACATGGCTAGAATGATCTATGATTTTATTTATCTCAAAATCTTTTATATGTTTATGTCTTATCATAATTACGCAAACACCAAAATTTTCTAAAGATAAAACATCAGCTTTTTTTAAATAAACATGCTTATTATGTCCTTCAAATTCAATTTTAATTTCGTCAAAAAAATTATCATAAAACCATACCTCATATCCTTTTTGTAAAAGACATTTTGCTAATTGAATAGAAGGAGATTCTCTCAAATCGTTAATATCTGACTTGTAACTCATTCCAACAATCAAGACTTTTTTCACCTTCTCTTTATTTATTGAGCACAAGGATTCGACACTATTAAGTACTTTCTTTTTCACTTTATCATCTAAAACTTCCGCTAACCTGATATATTCTGAGCTATAGTTATTACTTTCTGCCAGCCACTGAAGGTAGTACGGGTCTACTGGAATACAGTGACCGCCAGTACCTGCATTAGGGTAAAAAGCCATAAAACCATAGGGTTTCGTGTTTGCTGCTTCTATTACTTCCCAAATATTAATATTTAAGCTATTTGCTAAGATAGCCATTTCATTAATAAATCCTATATTAATCCACCTGAATGAATTCTCTAACACCTTACTAAATTCAGCAATTTTGGGAGAATTAACTCTATGAATAGGTGATATAGTTTTCAATAACTCTACAGAAATATTTGTACTAGATTCACAAACACCTCCGACAACTCTAGTAGTACTCTTAGATGTATAAGCTTTATTTCCTGGGTTTATTCTTTCGGAGGAAAAAGCAAGAAAGTATTCATTTGAGCATTTTAGCCCCGATCTATTAATTATTGGCATTAGAAAATTTTCTGTAGTTCCAGGATATGAAGTGCTTTGTAAAATAACTAAAGACCCAATTGTCAGAACTTTGTTGAGTTCATGGCCTGCTGATTTAATGTTACTCATTACGGGTTGTTTATTCTTATCTATATTAGTTGGAACACAGATAATAAATACGTTACACAATTTTAAGCTTGAAATTTCATTAGACCAATTACAAGTATCTTTTATATTATTCAAAATAGCTGAGCTTATATCTGAAATGTAGCTAATACTGGCTTTTAATTTTTTAACCTTAGTACTATCTTTGTCGTAGCCATAAATACAATAACCATTTCGAGCAAAATCAATTGCTAAATTCAAACCTACATACCCAAGACCTATTATTCCAATCTTTAAAGTCCTACTAGAGATTTTAGCTAATAGCTTTTTTTCTAGAAAATTTATCATGTTTATTTTGTATTATTATATTCCAAATACCAATTAATAAACCTCTTTACTCCTAAATCAATATCGGTTTTAGCTTGAAAACCTAGCATTGTCTCGGCTTTTGATATATCTGCTAAGGTTTCTGGTACATCACCTTCTTGAATAGGTAAAAACTCTCTTATGGCTTTTTTGTTCAGTAGATTTTCTATTTTATTAATAAAATAACTTAGCTCAACGGTTTTGTTGTTTCCAAGATTAAAAATTTGATAGTCAAACTCATTTTCTAAAGATAAACACACACCATTTACTATATCATTTATATATGTAAAATTCCTTTTCATCCTACCATAATTAAATACTTTTATTGGAGTTCCATCTAAGATATTCTTTGTAAATATATACAAAGCCATATCGGGCCTCCCAAATTCTCCATATACAGTAAAGAATCTTAGTCCAGTTGAGTTTATTCCATAAAGCTGATGATAATTATAGGCCATTAACTCGTTCATTCTTTTTGTTGTTGCGTACATTGAAAGAGGTTTACATACACTGTCTGATTCACTAAATGGAATTTTTTTATTACCTCCATATACAGAGCTGCTTGAGGCATACACTATATGTTTTGTACCTATTTTTGCCATACCCTCAAGAATATTTAGAAAACCTATAACATTTGAATCTAAATATGCATTAGGTTTTTCTATGCTGTAACGGACGCCTGCTTGAGCAGCCAAATGACATATTTTATCGGGTTTTTCTTTATTTAATACAGTAAAAATCAATTCTTTATCGCAAATATCCCCTCTGTATAGCTTAAAACTTTTATAGCTATTTAAAATTTTATTTCTTTTTTCTTTGAGTTCAGGGCTGTAATAATCGTTAAAATTATCAATTCCAATAACACTAAAACCTTTTTTGAGTAGCTCTAGGGAAGTATGAAAACCGATAAACCCTGCTGATCCAGTGACAAGTATAGTACTATATGTTGTATTTTTTGTCTTATAATTCATTTGCATAAATTAATAATCAATTTTATTTGAAATATGATAAATTGGTTGAAGTATGTTGTTTGATCTGAAAGTTTTAATTGACTTATAGTTAACTTGAGATTGAAATAGAGATGGAATCATTTCATACATCTTAACTTTTATCTCCGTTGATAATTCATCACTCGATATTATTTTCCAGCTTTCTATAGAAGCTTCTCTCACATCTTCACATTGAGAAATAATGTCCGCTATTAATTTACACACATTTAATATTTTCATTGATTCTTGAGAAGAGCACTTAAATAAATATTGCAGCGAACCCATAGTAAACTTTTCAAAACGATCGTGAATTTTGAATCTTTGCATTCTATTCCTTAAGCAAATAAGAATAATTGATTTTACAGTTTCTTGAGGAAGGTTTCTTAAATTGCTGACGCTACAAGGATCATATCTATCATCGTGCAGTGCAACAACACCTTCTTTTATTATATGACCTATCTGGCCTCTATTCTCGTTTAGTTCAATGTTGAACCCAACATTTTGCCATACTGTTAAGTGCCTACTCCAAGGCTCTCCATTATTCATCAGTTCACAAACAGCCCTTCTATAAAACATAACTCCTCTTATCATTGTAGTTTGTAGAAAGTCAGAGTCTTTAGACCAGTAACCAATTTCTTCTCCAATTTCTCCAGGCATCATCAACTCTTTTCTGATTTGTACACTTTTTAGATTACTGAATTTATCAATATTTGAATCTATTGTTGAGTCTTTAAATCCAGCCAGAGCTGTTGAGCAACCGGATAAATTTTTATGAGATCTGAGATAATTAAGAACCGTACAAACAAGGCTTTTTGACACATATATATCGCTATCCAACTGCCCATAAAATTCTGTGTCCTTATTAGAAAGACTTTGTAGTGCTCTGTTCCTTGCTGTAGACTGTATAAGATGTGGATCGTGATGGTAAACGAATCTGGTGAAGTGTTTTTTATACTTATTTAGTTTTTCTGGTATTAGTTCTAAAAGATTTTCAGTGTATGAATTATCAGTTATAACTACTTCAATAGGTTCCTGGGCATATGCTGCAGATTCGAATAAGTAATCAAGGGTAGTAAATAATCTTTCAAACCTCTCAAATACCGAAATGTTAATTGAAATATCTGAAGAAGAGGACTCTCCTTCAAAAATTGTGGTGGTTGGCTCTTTGTATATATTGGTATTATAAAGTCCAAAATCTTTTTTACCATCAATTACTTTTGTATGCTTTAATACTTCTTTATGATTAAATTCCATAGCTATAAATTATTTTGTGTAAAATATTCTCTTAGGAGTCTTAAATTATCTACAATGTTGACTCTCATACCTTTTACTATATGCTCACCAATCCTTTCAGTTTTTTTGCGACTTTTAGTTGATAATTTATCATTCACTGAGGCCATACTTTCTTGGTGAAAGCGTTTTATATTGATAGGATAATTGTCATACCTAACTGCTAAATTAAAGCGTATTTTTGCAATGTATAATTTATGAGCAAAGCCATTATCTTCAAATGATCGTTCATCTGGATAGAGAATATATTTTAGAATAGAAAGTGGTATTAATGCTGATAGAGTAACTAACCCATAATCAAAAATATCTTTCATGTAGGTTACTCTTGGAAAAGCATTGTCTATCTTATGGGGATGAGTACCATATCGCTCTATTTTACCAAAGTGATTAAAATAGTTATTGATCGTATAGCCGTGTGAAAAACATATTGGACGATTTTCTTTTGCTGAAGTGGAGCATTTATATATTGTTGATAAACTACTCGAATCATAAAGCTCATCATCAGAATCGAGAATAAACGCAAACACTTTATCATTGCATCGATATTGATTTGCAATAATAGATAAAGAGATGCCGAAATTTCTTACTGGAGCAGCATAACCTGTTTTATCAGTATAACTAACTAATTTAATTCTGTTATCTGATATTGATTTAAAAAAGTCTCTAGTCTGGTCGTTAGAATAATTGTCAACTATAAGCCAAGTCCATAAATATTGAAAATCTTGGGCATACAGCTTAGCTAGTTGATTCTTTAGAAATCCTAATCTATTTTTTGCGGCTGTTATTATTATAATTTTTGGCTTGTAACGAACGACCCACTTCTCAAATTCCTCTCTTTCAGCCCTCTGTGTGACACTTGATTTTTGTGTGTACACCTCGTACTCATGTTCAATCTTAGAAAATGAATGATAATATCTTAGTCGATTGTTGACAAACTTATTACTGTAAATCTCATCAATCAACATTGCCATACTGTGTTTTATATTTATTTATAATAAAGTTTTTTATCCTTAAAATATAATCTTTCACTTCAGGATAAATATTAGCTTTACTAGTTATGTATAAGTCCCACTCAGCTATATTTCTCTTCTCCCTTTGCCAGGTTTTGAAGTCATCTAAATAAATGTTCAAAGCTGGAAGAATCTTATCTACTATTTTGATAAATTTCGACTCATCGTCTTTCATTTTACTGTAACTTTCTATTTGTACAGCTAATTCGGGAAATTTATTGAACTCCTTTTTTATTCTATCTAAAGCTATTCTTTCCCTGTCATTTTTTGATTTTAGAAGTTCTGTTCGTTCAGTAAAGACTGGAGTGTCTCCTGAGTGAACTTCTACAAGGTCATGTATCAAAGAGTAAATTATTAATCTTGAGTTATTAAGGTTTAATTGCAACTCATTATTTAAAAACCAGCCCATCATAGCTAATTGATAGCTGTGTTCAGCATCATTTTCCATCCTTTCCTCTCCAACTGCATACAAATCCCTTTTTATACTTTGAAACTTTGTTAGGAATTTTAAAAAGATTATTGTACTTTCAATACTTTTTTCTTTTATCATATAGATCCAGTTAATTTTATGAGCTCAGCTGCATAATTTTTCAAATTTTTACTTAAGTTCTAAAACAAAAGAGTTATTATTTAAATGTAATTAATTCTATTTCTTATTATGACAGGCATAATTTGAGCTTATTATTGACCTTATCTAACAAATCTAGTTTGTTTAGAATAACAATTTGAAAGAAAGTTTAAAATTTGCAAGTAAATTTTAAGCATTTAACTTTTACAAAAATGTTTAGCATTGTCAAAAATTTTTTTAAAATCAATTTATCCATAAATCATGGTTACTCTATCTAATGCAGAAATATCAAGGCTTTATAAGGTTACAAGAGCAACTGTAACAAACTGGGTAAGCAATTCAATAGCAGGTGAAAATAATTTAGAACTTACAACCAATAACAATAAAGTTCAGGTTGTAAAAAACCAAAATAATTTAGCTGAGTTGCAAAGATTAAAAGAATCAGGTAAAAAACACGCAAACAAGAGTTCTTATTTAGAAATAGAGCCTTCAAAAGAATTTTATAAGCTATTTAATGAAGAGCAGGCTATTGAAATAGTTAATTCCCTGAAGACAAGTAAAGAGATTAATCTAAAGTATACATATCTTAATGGTGGTGCTGCGATATGGAATGAATATCATGAAAAATCTGTAGAAAAGGGAGAATACCCAGCAACTAAAAAAGAAAGTAAGATGTTGTGTCAAAGCTTTGAATTTTTAAAAGACCGCTTAGAAAAATCTCAAATGGTAAATGTCATTGATATTGGCCCAGGGAACGGTTTGGTGGTTAAAGAATTCATTTCAAAGTTATCTAAGGATAATAGGATTTTTACTTACATTTCTATTGATATTAGTAGAGAAATGAACGAAATCGCAATTTCAAATATTAATACCTGGTTTCCAGAAATAGATACTCTCAGCTATATTAGAGATATTGAAAATGAAACCATAGCCGATATATTATTTAAAAATAAAAAGGGTGAAAATGTCACCAATATTATTCTATTCACTGGCGGAACCATTGGATCAGTGCAGGACAGACACCAAATATTGAAAAATCTAAGAAATAGTATAGATCAAAATGATGTTATAATTGTTACAACCAAGTTAGATAATATAACAGAAAGAGTTGAGTTAAATCATGTTAAAGATAAGTTTAGTAGATTACTATGGATTCCTGAATTAATTGGTATAGATGTGAACAACTGTGAGGTTATTAAAAAATATAATACAAATATAAATTCTAAAGCAGCATACATATTATTAGATAAAGATTATAAGATCAATTTTAAAATAGACGGTGCTAGTACCAGTGTGTTTCTCTCTCGTAATGATGAGATTCTAATTTGGAAGTTTCATCTATCTACTATAAGTGAGCTTTTTGATGAGTTGAACAAAAGTAATTTGCGAGTCATTCAATTATTAACAGAAAAGAAGTATGAATATATTTTAGTAAGTTGTGAGTCAATGGTCTAGTATTTAATGACTAGCTACACAAAAGTATCAAATGTTAATTAGGAAATTTAAAGTTTCTTACTGAATATTGGACAACCCCCATATTCCTTCTAAACGTGTACTAGCCACTTCGCCAAATTTTCTGTCATATAAGCAACCCCAACCACCATTCCCCCCCAAAATTACCAAAAACCACCCAAATCCCCAAATAACCCCCTAACTCATCCAAAATCAAACTTTACTTCCCAAACAGATTAAAGTTCAAACGAATTATTTAAACCCCAAATAAGCAAAATTAAACGCTATATTTTTTTCAAAAAGAAAATCAAAATTAACATAAGACAAACCACCTCCCCCACCTACAACCAACCCCACAAACCACTACATCTAGTAAATCTAAGAAATCAAAATAAATGACTACCCCCTAAACCCAGTAATCACTTGATATATTAAGCACGATTCGTATAATACATCTTATACGAAGTTAATTAGTTTAAATAAAGTATGTATAAAATTTTAAAATTCTCCCTAATTTCTCCTGGTAACTAATTACAAGATAGTTAATCCTCAATATTCTGCGATGTAAACATGTTTACATGTTGACTTGTTGGTATGTTTACATTAATTTCCTTCAAGCTTTTTCTTAATTGCCTCTCTAACAAAGTCTTTGATTACTATATCATCTTGCACACATCTTGACTTTAACTGTTTTATAATTTCTGGAGGTAAGTATGTGGTAAAACGTTTTTCTGTTTGTCGTATTTCGTCATTCTGCGATGTAAACATGTTTACATGTTGACTTGTTGGTATGTTTACATTAGTAAGTTTATCAGTTTTTTTTGGAATAATTGCTGATAAACCGCCACCTAAGTTATTTTTCATACTATTTAGTTAATTTTAACTTTGCTAATATTTCGTCTCCCAGTTTTTTATAATCTTCCTTACCTTTTAAATCTTCTAAATCAAAAATGCTTTTTGCACTGTCTTGAGACTGTTGAAATTTAGAATTTGTTCTTATTACTGATTTAAGTAGGTATTCGGATAGTTCCTTTTCTAAAATAGGTCTGTAAGCCTCTGTAATAGCTAATCTTTCATCAACTTTCGTTGCAAACACTCCAAGCGTGTTTATATTTGCGTTTTGCTCGTTATTTAGGATGTCTATTGTTTCAAACAACGTAGATAAACCTTGAATTGAATATTTTTCGTAATTTATAGGTATTAATATGTCAGTAGACGCAAACAAAGGGCAAAGTGTATTAATGTCTAAAGATGGGGCTGTATCTATTAAAATTATATCAAAATTTAATTGGTTTATGATTCTTTTTAAAGCTCCTAACCTTTTTACTTCTGGAACAACACCCATTGTACCTGAATTTATATCCTTGTTATTATAAAGAACCGAAATACTTTTATTTTGAACTTTAGAAAAGTCATTTAATACTAGCTTTTCTCCTCTTTTTAGAGCATTAAGTAAATCTACTCCTTCCGAATCATACTCAAAAGATAGTGATAGATTAGCTTGAGAGTCAAAATCAATTAGACCTACTTTAAAACCCAACTCTGCGAAATACACACCTAAATTCTGTGTTGTTGTTGTTTTCCCGACTCCGCCTTTATTATTTACAATACTGATAATTTTCATGTGTAAACTTGTTTACATGTTTACAAGTACATTTAGATTATTATTTAAATTTGTCAACTTGTTTACATGTTGACACCAATTTAGTTAAAGCTTATACAGTATCTTGTGAGTACTACTAAGATATATACTTTGAGTAAACTAGGTAAAGAATCTAATTACCATAGAAAGACTTGGAGGCACTATTTAAAGAATGGTAAGGGTCGGAAACATATTCAAGTTATAAAAAACACAGATAATATTTTTGAGTTTTCTTTAAAAACACCGCTTGATAAAATTGAAAGGGAGCTAAAAAAAGAGATTAGTTTAGCCCGTATAAAGGCGGTTACGATAGCTAATGAGAGGCGCAAACAAAAAAAGGTTGACACTTTGTGAATTTTTCTTTAGCCTCAAATTAATTATACCCACCAACATATTTTGGAAACATATTTTGGCGAGTATAATTAAACATTTTAATGCTCCGAGGTAACACTTGACGGAAACGTAGTCTTTGTGTATAATTGATTTATTCCAAAATATGTTGGCGCCTCCTTCGGGAGGCAATACTTTTTGTCTAAATTTACTTCGGTATCAAATTAGATCACTAATGACTACCGCCGACAATAAATTATTTAAGTATATTTGTTCAAAACTTAATAAATTAGACCATATTTACTATTATTCCAAACAAGGAGTTAAAATCCCTCTTAGTAGGAGAGAAATGCTAACTACTCAAGCTCAATTAGCTAAAGAAGCTAACTGTAGTCGTAAAACAGTCCTATGCTTCATAAAAAAATACAGTGATAAGCTATTTAAGACTAGGGTTGTATATAACCAACATAACAGAGCAATTGGAACCGTCTTTTCTTTCAAGTCAGGGGACAATGAAAATATCCCTAATTTAAAGGCTTTAGAAGAACTCTCAGATAGTCTAGGGTACAACAAATCTAATACATCTTTAAAGATAAAACAACAGGTAGCTTTTTTAGAAAAAGGTTTAGAATTAGAAAAACAGAATAAAGACTATTGGAAACAACAAACCCTAGAAGCCTGGCAACAAATCAAAGAATTAAGACAAAGTTTTAATCAAACTGTTGAGGGTAGGGTAGAAGCTAGAATAAAAGCCTACAAAGCTAAACTAGCTAGTACTGAGAAAAAGACTGAGTTTACTATTTCATCTCAAGATCAGCCAAACTGGGATAAACTCAATCAACACCTAGATCAATCAATTTTTAAAGATCTAAACCAAATAGACAGACAAACTCTATGGTGTAGGGGGAAGAAAGATGTTAATAGAATTATCCAGTGTATTGAATATACCCACTATGTGAGTTCTAAAAGAACTATTACAAATCCTAAAAGCTACCTTTTTAAAGCTTTAATTCGTAAATGGGACTTAGCTTCCACCATAGAAGAGATCTATGCTCAAAGACGACAAGAGATGGAGCAAGATGATTTGAGAGAACAGCAAGCTAAACGCAAAGAACAGGAATATGAGCTTAAGAAGCAACAAGCACAAAAAAAACAACTTGAAAACAAGCAAATTATATCTTGGTTAGGGCAGGGAGATAGAACTGAACAGATTCAAGCCTTACTAGATCCCAGTCAGCAAATTATACAAAACCTAGTTTGTCAGCAAGCTAAAATTAAAAGTGGTGAACTAGCAGAATTTTTAAGTTCGGAAAAGGGCTTGAAATATTATTCTTTTCTAGGCCTTCGATCTAGAATAATACAGCTTGTTCAAAGTGATTTTACACAAAAGGATCTGATTTTAGTTCGAAAAGCCACTAGGCGGGGGCAGTCTGCAGAAGACCAAACAACTGTAGGAATTTTCAATTCCTACACCTATGGAAATAGGGTATGTCCTGGTAAAGAGTTAGTAAAGAGTTCTAGATTGCAGACACCAACTATCAAAATCGAAGCCAGAGATATGAGTAGGCTAGGGGACTGTTTTACAAAAGTACAACAAATCGTGAATCATTGATGTAATATCTATACATATTATGACCCAACTACCTTTACCTTTAGATTATACTAGTACTCTTACTCAAATAAAAAATAGGGTCTCAAAAGCCTCATATAAATCTCTTCAAGCTGTTAATAGTGAATTAATTTTAACCTACTTTGAAATAGGTGAGATTGTTACCGTTAAAACAAAAACTGGCTGGGGCACCTCAGTTGTTAATCGATTAGCTAAAGATTTACAAAGTGAGCTAAATGGTATAAAAGGTTTATCTTATTCTAACCTTCGCAGAATGAGTGTTTTTTACGATACTTATAAGGACGATTCAAATCTCGTACAGCTTGTGCGAGAAATTCCATGGGGACAGAATATTGCAATAATGGAGAAAACTAAATCAAAAGAAGAGCGTGAATTCTACATTAAAATGTGTATCCAAAAAGGCTGGTCTCGGGCATTACTTATAGATAATATTAACAATGATACCTATAAAAAGATACAAGACGGTCAAAATAACTTTTCTCAGTCCATAGACCCCCAAAGAGTTCAAGATATTAAATTAGAATTTAAAGATGAGTACAATTTAGATTTCATAGGCTTAACAGAAGATCATAAAGAAAAGGAGTTAGAAGATAAGATAGTTAAAAACATCGTTTTCTTTCAAAAAAGACTAGGTTCACAGTTTGCCTTTGTTGGGAGGCAATTTAGGTTAGAAACTCCTGCTGGTAAAGAGTATTTCGTAGATCTACTATTTTATCATAGAAAATTAAAATGCTTAGTACCTATTGAACTTAAAACCGGAGAGTTTAAAGCTGAATATATAGGTAAACTGGGAATGTATCAAGCTATTTTAGACGACACTGAGAGAAATGAAGGAGACCAAAACTCTATAGGCTTAATAATTTGCAAAAGTAAAGACAGGTTTGATGTTGAATACTCTTTAAGAAATACAAACAAACCTATGGGTGTAGCCACTTACTCACATAAAGAGCTACCGAAAGAGTTTGCTAAATATCTACCTAATGAAAGCGACTTGGAAGGAATGGATTTAGGCGAGTCAGAATTAAAAAATGACAATTAAACGCGTTAATTCTACCCCTCCAACCTCTCAGCTAAATACTCAATCATCTCAATTTCAGTATTAGTTAGCTCAAGTTTTCCTTCTACCTCTTTAATAGCCCAAGTAGATTTATCATTTGCAGGTTTGCCTAGTTTGATATGCTTACCTAATTTAGTTGTAAGATCAAAAAAATCTTGAATGGAATAAGTTGAACTATTAATAGCTAATATTAGATCTTCAACATTTTGTTTCGAAACAAAATTAAGCTGATCTAGTAAAGGTTTATTATTTAGATATGATTCTAGGGTCATATACTATTAGTAGTTTAAAAGAAAAAAGATCAGTATAGTGCATAATACTGATCTTATATGTTTACTGTGTCGATATACGCACTACGCTAGTGTATTGTCACTTAGTTGTAATTTTAACTAGATAAATATCACCTCCCGTATCTACTAAACTAACTCAAAACTAATCTGAACAAGTTAGTGTGTCAAATTTAGTTAAACAGGTTAAAGATATTAGATATTAAGAAGAAAATGTTGTAGCTATTTTGTCCCCTCCAGGCTGAATAATATCTTGGTTTAGCAAATAGCCTTTGTCGCTTAAACAGTCTATTTAATTTGTTTTTAGGCTTTCTACTAAATTTCTTACTTAACTTTTCTTTAAGCTTTTTTAAATCACTTAGTCATATTTAAATATTCACTAGGTTAGTGTTCATGGTAAGAAAAATGACTTATACCCATATTAGTATAAGTCACAAAAAACCCCAGTTAGAACAACAAGTACTAAAATCAAAGATTTAGCTTTGTTCGAACCAAGCTGGTTATTACATTTAACCTGAATTTAGTCAAAGAAAAAAGACTTATACTGGATTAGACAAGAGCATAAGTCTTTAATAAAAACCATTACGTAAAGGTTTATGTTCAGCTGGCCCGCTTCGTATTGAGTCAACAGAACTCATGAATTAAAATACTTTAATTCTAGTTAGTCAATTACTAAAAAAAGACGACTAGTGTGATAAAGTCGTCTGTATTCAACTGTGTGAGTTGTGGTTGTAAGAGGTCTCCAACCACCTATTAGTTATAACTGTTATTGTAAATGGTCAATAAAAAAAGACAGCTAGAGTATTTAGCTGTCGATAAGGCTATTGAGAAGTTATATGTAAGCTGTTCACTTTTTGCTGCCGAGCGAAAAACACATAGTTCAGATCACCCTTAGTTATTTTATTTTATGCACAGAAATTAAATGCGGTCAATCTAAATTGACCAAACCCATAAACATCTTTAACTAGTGTATACTTTTGAACTCTGGGCAATATAGGTTTCTTAGAGTAATTAGAA